>JAKSPF010000008.1 GCA_024405065.1 Sphaerochaetaceae bacterium
TGTAAAATGTTATTTACAAACATCTGATGCTATGCAATAATTTTTGAGAATGCAGAAACATATGAATCCTGATACGGTGAGGCATATGTCATGCAAATGGAGGTTAATCAATGCTCATCAATCTTAAAATGAACAAAGAGGTAAGAGCCAGAAACATTGAAGTGTGTAGGGAAAAAGGGATTCTTCTGCCTACATTCAAGCAGATGTGTGATCCGTCAACGGTTCCCGCTTCAATAAAGGCCAAGCTCGCAAAGACGGGTCTTTGGGATGTTGATCCCGCAAACCTGTACAGAATCACATGGCGCAATGAACCCAAGGAAAAGAACGGCGGTTTCGGAGAAGTGAATTTCATTGAAATGCCCAAGAAACGCACAGGGACAAAGGCTCGTGTGCTTGCACTTGTGGGAAAGTACTGTCCTACCGGCGCACATAAGGTCGGGGCAACTTATTCGTGTCTTGCTCCTGCACTTGCTACCGGAAACTTTGATGCCATGAAACAGCAGGCTGTTTGGCCGTCAACGGGTAACTACTGCCGTGGCGGTGCATACAACAGTGCACTTCTGGGATGTCAGTCCATAGCAATTCTTCCTGCGGAAATGTCACAGGAGAGATTCAACTGGCTCAAGAGTGTTGCAGGTGAAGTCATTGCAACACCGGGATGTGAGTCAAATGTAAAAGAAATTTTTGACAAGTGTCACGAACTTGATGCAGAGCGTGGCAAACACATTGTCATTTTCAACCAGTTTGAGCAGTTTGAAAATTACCTTTGGCACTATACCGTCACAGGTCAGGCAATACTTGATGTTCTCAGAAAGCTTAAAGTGAAGCCGGAAAATGTGAAAGGTTATGCTTCTTCAACCGGAAGCGGCGGAACACTTGCTGCGGGTGACCATCTCAAAGAGGTTTATCCTCATATCAAGATTGCAGCAGGTGAGGCACAACAGTGTCCGACTCTTCTCAGGAACGGATTCGGCGGACACAGGATTGAGGGTATCGGAGACAAACACGTGCCTTGGATTCACAATGTGAAGAATACTGACATGATCTGTGCTATTGACGATCAGGACTGTATGGATATCTATCGTCTTTTCAATGAACCTGAAGGAATAAAATATCTCAAAGAAGAAGTGAAGCTTTCGGCAAAAGACATTGATAACCTTCAGCTGTTCGGTATTTCCGGCATCGGCAATATGCTTTCTGCAGTGAAGATGGCAAAGTACTATGAGTTGGAAGAAGATGATGTTGTGTTCACAATCTGCACGGATTCCTCAACAATGTATAAGTCAAGACTTGAGGAACTTGACAAAAAGCAGGGTAAGTTCTCATTTACCGAGGCAGCACGTGTTTACAGCGGTGCACTGATGCACCAGAGCTATCAG
The DNA here is from genome assembly GCA_024405065.1 of Sphaerochaetaceae bacterium. GTDB lineage: Bacteria > Spirochaetota > Spirochaetia > Sphaerochaetales > Sphaerochaetaceae > JAKSPF01. The sequence goes on from JAKSPF010000008.1 coordinate 1,380, forward strand.
GATGCTTTTGAGCTTTCTTACTATGACAGACTGCGCATTCACAATCTCAAGTACTACACATGGGTTGAGCAGCAGGGTAAGACATACGAGGAAATAAACAGACAGTGGTATGACAGAGACTACTGGAAGAGTATTCCTCCTATGGCAAAAAAGATTGATAAGCTTATTGAAGAATTCAACAAAGAGGTTTTGGCTTCAGCTCCGGCTCCCAAGGCTGTCAAGACTGCAAAAGCTTCAAAGAAGTGAAAACCAGATAAGTGATTATTCGGAAGGCACGGGCTTTTATGTTCGTGCCTTTTTTATTGACTTGATGTCAAAATGATTTATCATAGACTGTGGAGGAAATGCAGATGAGCGATAAAATGAGACCGGTGCCTTTCACGGAACTTATTGAGAGGGTTTTTTCGGAATACAGAAATCACGGAACAATTTTCGGGATTCATAAGGATAATTTTCACAAATGCGGAAAACGCACGGTGACTGTGTTCGGTCAGAAGTGTGCAACTCCGCTCGGACCTGCTGCAGGACCCCATACACAACTTGCACAGAACATCATAAGCGCGTACCTGACAGGCGGGAGATTCATGGAACTCAAGACGGTTCAGATAATGGATTATCTCGGTGAGCGTAATATGATAAGCAAGCCTTGCATAGACGCAAGAGACGAAGGGTTCAATGTTGAGTGGTCAACTGAGTATACAATACCTAAAGCCTATGATGAGTACCTTAAGGCGTGGTTTGTACTGCATGTGATTCAGGCTGCATTTTCAGGTAAGAAACAGGAACCCGATTTCATATTCAATATGAGCGTGGGTTACAATCTTGACGGTATCAAACAGCCTAAGATGCAGAATTACATTGACTGTATGATTGATGCATCAAAGAGTCCTTTATTTGAAAAGTACAAGACGGAACTTAAAGCCCTGATTGATGAAGGTGAGTTTTGGTGCGGTACCGATATTGAACAGAATGCCGGTGTATTTGCCGGTCTTGAGGACAGAATCAGCCCTAATATCAGTCCGAGTGTAACCATTTCCACAATGCATGGCTGTCCGCCTGCGGAAATTGAGGCAATATGTACTTATATGATGACTGAAAAGCACCTTAACACGTTTGTGAAACTCAATCCGACCCTTTTGGGGTATGACGCTGTCCGTGAGATTCTTGACAGAACCGGATTTGACAGTGTTGAACTGAAACGTGAAACATTTGAACATGATCTTCAGTATCCGGATGCTGTTTCCATGCTTCACCGTCTTGCAGAACTTGCTGAGAAAAAGAATCTCGGTTTCGGAGTGAAACTCACCAATACGCTTGCCAACGTAAACAATGAGAAAATATTTGAGGGAGAGGAGCGCTATATGTCAGGAAGGGCTCTTCTTCCGATTTCTACGGCAGTTGCGGCAAAACTTTCTGCGGAATTTGACGGAAAACTTCCCATTTCATATTCGGGCGGTGCAACGGCATTTTCGGTGAAGGCACTGTTTGACACGGGAATCAGACCGATAACGGTGGCAACGGATATGCTGAAACCCGGCGGATATGCAAGACTCGGTCAAATGGCGGAAATTCTTGAAAATGAAAGTTCCGGGTGGGAAAAATCTTCAGTCAATGCAGATGCAGTGAAGAAACTGTCCGAAGATGCACTGAAGGCTTCCTATACGCAGCAAAGCTTCAGAGGAAATCATGTTGCAAAAACGGACAGCAAACTGCCTATGTTTGACTGTTTCATATCACCCTGTATGACGGCATGTCCCATTCATCAGGATATTCCGGATTACGTGAGTCTTGTAGGAGAGGGCAAGTATGCACAGGCTCTTGCGGTGATATATGAAGGTAATGCACTTCCCAACATCACCTGCAATATATGTGACCATCAGTGTCAGTTCCACTGTGCACGAATGGATTATGAAGGTTCGGTTAACATCCGTGAACTGAAGAAAATTGCAGTTGAGAAAGGAAGTTCGGAATATCTTAAAAACTGGGAATCTCCTGTCGGATCGTCAAGTATCAGTGCTGCGGTTGTCGGTGCAGGTCCTGCAGGTTTGTCTGCTGCCTACTTTCTTGCAAGGAGCGGTTTCAAGACAACTGTTTTTGAAAAAGCCCGGAACGCAGGCGGTGTTGTTGCAAATATAATTCCGAAGTTCAGAATTGATGAAAAGGCAATTCTTGCCGATATTGAACACGTGAAGGCTCATGGTGTTGAGTTCAGATTCGGTGTTTCAAAAGAAGATGTGACAAAAGATGCCCTTAAATCGGCAGGCTTCAATTACATTTTCTATGCTATAGGGGCCGAACTTGACAACAAAATAGAGGTTGACGGTGATGTTTCAAAGGTTACCGGTGCATTGGAGTTCCTTGATTCTTTCAGAAAATCAAAGGCAAAGCCCGGCAGACATGTGGTTGTGACCGGAGGCGGAAATACTGCAATGGATACGGCAAGGGCAGCCCGAAGATGTGAGGGAGTTGAGGATGTCAGTGTTGTTTACAGAAGAAGCAGCAGGGAAATGCCTGCAGATCCTGAAGAATTTGCAATGGCACAATCAGAAGGAGTCAGATTTTATTTCCTTGCAAATCCCCGGAAAATTTCAAACGGTACCCTCACGTGTGTGAAGATGGCGTTGGGCGAAGCCGATACTTCCGGAAGAAGACGTCCTGTTGAAACCGGTGAGACATTTGAAATTCCGTGTGACAGTCTTCTGACTGCAACGGGAGAGCATGTTGATACTCAGGTTCTTTCGGAGTTGGGGATTCCGGTTGACGGAAAGGGACGTCCGGAAGTGAATCCCGATACAAATGAAACGAAGGTGGAAAATGTATTTGCAATCGGGGATATGGTAAGCGGTCCGTCAACTGTTGTAAGATGTATTGCTTCTGCAAGGAAAGCTGTTGAGGCTGTTCTTGACAGGGTATTGAAAGATCTTGAGGATGAAGACGAATGCTGCTGCGGTAATCATGATGAAGGTTGTTGCTGTAATCACGGGCATAGTCACGATGAATGCGGGTGCGAACATCATGATGAGGGGTGTTGCTGTAATCAGAATCACGGAAATGACAGTGATGAATGCGGATGCGGACATCACCATGATGGGTGTTCCTGTCACGGTGAAGAAGAATGTTGCTGTGACTGTGATGAGGAAGAAGATGAGGCATACCTTGCGGCAGAGGACGGTTTTTTCAGAGACGTACAAAGGAGAAAAACCCGTTTGTGTACGGAATTGTGTGTAAAATCCGAGACAGAGGATTTTGCAAGACAGGAAGCCGGAAGGTGTATGGATTGTACCTATTTCTGCAGCAAGTGTGTTGACGTGTGTCCTAATCGTGCCAATGTTGCAATAGACATGAGATTCTCGGAGTTTACTGAAGATCCTTTCCAGATTCTCCACATTGATGCTTTCTGTAATGAATGCGGCAATTGTGCTGCATTTTGTAATCATCAGGGAAAACCGTACAGGGATAAATTTACACTTTTCTCAAGACGTGATGATTTTGAAGGAAGTTCAAACTGCGGTTTCTATGTTGAAGGAGATGAAGTAACGGTGCGTCTTGATGACGGTGTTGTGAATTGCCGTATTGACGGTAACGGCAATCTGGTAGGTGAAGTTCCCGATCTTGTCAGAGATCTTATCGAACAGGTATTCATAAGTTATAATTATCTTCTGGGATCGGTTGAGGAGTGAAGATGGTTACGGTAATAAAGAATGTAAGGGTATTTCAGACGGGTGAACCGGTTGAGATTATTGAAAATGCGGATATTATTGTTGATGGAGATACTATTCGTTCTGTAGGTAAGGGTATCGCATCTTCAGTAAAGGCGGATAAGGTGATTGACGGTACGGGGAAGACAGTGATTCCCGGACTTGTTTGCGGTCATCATCACTATTACAGCGGTCTGTCACGTGCAATGATGATAAGTGCGGGACCACAGACGGATCTGATTCAGATTCTGAAAGAGTGGTGGTGGAGACTTGACCGTGCTCTTGACGAGGAGAGTCTGTATTACAGTTCGCTTGTATGTTCACTTGATGCAATAAAGAACGGTACAACCTGTAACATAGATCACCATGAAAGTCCGAATTTCATAAAAGGTTCTCTTTCCGTGATTGCAAAGGGTATGGAAGAAACCGGTGTGCGTGGAATTGTTGCATACGGAATTACCGACAGAAACTACGGTATGAAAGAAATCCGTGACGGAGTTGAAGAAGGGATACGCTTTGCAAAAGAAGTGGATTCGCGCAGAGCAAAAGGAGAGAACGTTCTCTGTGATGCAATGACAGGAGGTCATGCGCCTTTTACAATTCCCGAAGAGGGAATGGAAATGCTTGCTGACTCTGCAAAGCAGACAAACAGAGGATGTCACATACACGTTGCGGAAGGTGAATATGATGTTGTATGGAATCACCATTTCTATAACGAAGATATAATTGACAGACTTGAAAGACACGGACTGCTTTCGGATAAAACCTTACTTGTGCACGGAATTTATCTTAATGAGCATGAAATTGACCTTTTGAATGAACGTGGATGCTACTTTGCCCACAATCCCCGTTCAAATATGAACAATGAAGTGGGTTACAGTAAGTTCATACCTGAAGTAAAGAACCTTATTTTGGGTACTGACGGCTGTGGAAGCAATATGTTTGAGGAAGCAAAGATTGCCTTCTTCAAAAACCGTGATGCAAAAGGTCCTCTCTGGCCCGGTGATTATCTTAAAGCACTTTCAAGGGCAAACGGTCTTGTGGAAAAATATCACTCCGGAAAATTCGGCAGAATAGAAGCCGGATACAAGGCAGATCTTGATATTCTTTCATATCGGAATCCCACACCGATGGTTGCCGGTAATGCTGCAGGTCACTTTATCTGGGGAATGAGCAGTAACTGTGTTGAGTCGGTTATGATAAACGGTGAACTTTTGTATGAGAATTACAGATTTACCCGTGTTGATGAACAGGAGATATACGCAAAGGCGACTGAGGTTGCAAAAAAACTCTGGAAGCGTGCGGACAGTCTTTCCGCATCCGGTACAAGCGGGATAAAAAGATAAGGACGAGCCGGTACTGTCCGGTTCGGTTTGGAGAAAATATGGCAACGGTAAATGACATTTCAAAATCTGTAAGGCGTGTTGATGCGGTTTCAAAGTGTGAGGGAAAGGCAAAGTACCTTCCGGATATTGATTTCCGTGACTGTCTATGGGCAAGAATGATACGTTCTTCCGTGCCGCGCGGAAAAATCATAAAAGTCAATCTTCCGGATCTTCCTTCAGGATATTGCTTTGTGGATTACAGGGATATTCCGGAAGGCGGACATAATTATCTTCACATGATTGCAACCGACTGGAAATGTTTTGCTGAAGATGAGGTCAGGTATGTAGGCGAGACAATCGGTCTTCTTGTGGGTCCTGACAGAACCGTACTTGCGGATTTGATTGACAGGGTTTCCGTTGATTATGAAGAGCAGATTCCTGCCGTGACAATAGATGAGGGTCTTGCCTGTAAGGGCGGTGCGTTTGTAAACGGAAACAATATTCACTGTCATCTGAAAATTGAGACAGGTGAAAATGCCGACGAGGTTTTCAAGCGTTGTGCAAAAATTGTTGAAGAAACCGTAGAGACCGGTTTTCAGGAGCACATTTATCTTGAAACAAACGGTGCGTGTTGTTGTCCGGAAGGAGACGGTTACGTGATTTATGCCTCTGCTCAGTGTCCGTTCTACATAAGAAAGTCAATTGCCCCGCTTCTGAACATCAGTCCGGAAAAAATAACTGTAAGACAGACTGTTACCGGTGGAGCGTTCGGCGGAAAAGAGCATTTTCCGGATGTTCTGTGCGGTCCGTTGCTTGTTGCGGCTCACAAAACAGGAAAGTGTGTGAAAATGGTGTTTGACAGGGAGGAAGATATTGAAAACTCCGTAAAACGTCACCCCAGTAAGGTGGTGTTCAAAACCGGATTGGACAAGGAAGGGAATATCCTTGTGATGGACAGCAAGGTATATTACAACGTAGGAGGTTACCTGAGTTCTTCCTTTGTTGTGCTGCAGAGGGGTTGTTTTCATGTTGCCGGCTGTTACAGTTTTCCTTCTTTCAGGAGTGAGGGATTCGGAGTTGCCACAAATACTTTTCCGAGTTGTGCATTCAGGGGGTTCGGTGCTCCTCAGACTTTGTTTGCAGTGGAAACGCATATGTGTCATCTTGCTCAGATGCAGGGTCTTGATCCGCTTGAATTCAAGAGCAGATATTTCATAAAGCAGGGCGATACAACAAGTACCAACGGCAAAGTGGTTGAAAAGGTTATGATTCCTCAGATGCTTGAGCAGGTGCTGAAAGCGTCAGATTACAGAAGAAAGGTAAAGGAATACAAAATCGGATCGGGACGGGGAATAGGAATTTCATTTTACAATCACGGCGGTGCATTCACGGGAAACGGTGAGCAGTCCTTGATAAAGGCTCATTGCCGTCTTCATAAATATCCTGACGGTCACGTTGAGATTCTCTGCGGACAGACGGAAATGGGGCAGGGTTTTCATACTATACTTCCCAAGATAGCGGCACACGTGCTTGAAATTCCGATTGAGAAGGTTGTGTTTGAAGACCCCGATACATCACGTGTTCCGGATTCGGGTCCCACTGCTGCCAGCCGTTCTACCATGATAGTGGGGGATCTTGTTGAAAAAGCCGCAAAACTGATGAAGGACAGATATTCAAAAGAAAGTGAATTTGAGATTGAGACGGAATATGAACATCCCGAAGGCTATCCGTGGAATCAGGATACTTTTCAGGGCTATGCCTACCTCGGATACGGCTGGGGAGTTTGTGCGGTGGAAGTTGAGGTTGATCCGTGTACTGCAGAAGTTGCGGTCAAGGGTGTATGGTCAAGTCATGACGGCGGACATCCCGTTGATGAGCTGATTGTTCACGGACAGGTGAACGGAGGAGTACTGCAGGGTATAGGTTGGGCTTCAACCGAGGTTATGGAAAACACTGACGGTCATTTCAGACAGACCTCAATGAGTGATTACATAGTTCCTACTTCAATGGACTGTCCCAGACAGGGAGTTGATTTGGTTGATAATCCGTATGAGTGGGGACCTTTCGGTGCAAAGGGACTTGGAGAACTTGTTTTCAACGGAAGCGGAGCGGCGTATATTGATGCTCTGTCACGGGCAATCGGTAAAAAAATAAATGCAATACCGGTTCCTACGGAGAAGGTCATGGAATATATACTTCACGGTAAGAAACTCGGGGAGGCAGACTGATGAACGTTAAACTTGAATTCACACTGAACGGAAAGAACGTCACCGTTTCAACAGATCCCCTCAGACGGCTGATTGACGTTCTCAGAGAAGATTTCGGTTGTACCGGTGTGAAAGAGGGGTGCAGTGAGGGTGAATGCGGGGCATGTTCCATTCTCCTTAACGGCAAAATGGTGACTTCCTGCCTGATTCCCGTTGGTGCCGCAGACGGTCAGGATATAGTTACAATAGAGGGGCTTTCGGAAACTGAGAAAGGAAAGCTCATCATTCAGGCGTTTGCGGACGGCGGTGCAGTACAGTGCGGTTTCTGTATTCCCGGGATGGTTGTTGCGGCATACAGTATTCTCTGTGAAAATCCTGATCCTACGGAGGACGAGATAAGATTGGGAATATCCGGTAATATTTGCAGATGTACCGGTTATGATCTGATTGTAGACAGTATCAGGCTGGCGGCAGAACGTGGAGGCAGTATATGGAAGAAGTGAGAGCTTATATTCCCGAAACGCTGAAAGAAGCTTTGGAAATCAGGAGCAGAACCGACTGTATTCCTCTTGCCGGCGGAAGTGATCTGATGGTCTCAAACAAGAGAACAACAGGTGTAGCTCCGTCATTTGACAAACCTGTGCTGATAATAAGAAACCTGAAAGAACTGAAAGAAATATCCGTAAACGGTAAAGGTGAATGTGTAATAGGTGCGGGGTGCACAAGTGCGGAGATTGCACAGAGTTCCGTTGTTCCGTGGCATCTGCGTCAGGCGGCATCAAGAATGGGTGCCGTGGCACTCAGAAACAGTGCAACGATTGCCGGTAACATTGCAAATGCTTCACCCAAGGGAGATACTCCGGGACCTCTTTATCTTCTTGACGCAAGGGTGAGACTTACTTCACTTGCGGGAGAGCGTGAGGTACTTGTTTCGGATTTCATAGTGAAATTCAAAACGATTGATCTTCATCCTGATGAACTTATCACTGCAGTGGTTGTTCCGTTATCTGAAAGAAATTTTGACTACATATTCTGGCATAAGGTGGGAACCAGAAAGGCAAACGCAATATCAAAACTCACTTTAAGTCAGGCAATAAAATTTGACGGAAGGATTGTTTCGGATTACAGGCTGTCTGCTACTGCAACAGGTGCAAAGACAAACAGGAGCCGTGAAGTTGAAAAACTGATTATAGGTAAAGAGATTACTCCGGCATTGATTGAACAGGTAATTGATGCTTTTGATGAAGTGATTTCACCGCGTGCAATGCCGGAATTCAGAAGAGAAGCTACACGTCGGATGATAAGAAGATTTCTTTCCGTTGCCTCTGAAAGACCGGAAAACAGGGTAATTGATACTTTTGACGGTTTTCACGTGACCGGACAACCTGAACCTGTATTTTGAGAGGGAGAATGTGAAAGAAAAGGGTATTTTGCTGAAAAACATCAAGGCTCTGATGAAATCTTCGGATTCCGATGTTCTGTACGATGTTGATCTTCTGACAGAAGGTCAGGTTGTAAAGAAAATCGGAAAAAATCTGGCTGTTCCTGACGGAACAAGAGTTATTGACGCATCAAAACTTGCAGTTGTGCCGGGTTTTGTAAATACACATCACCATTTTTATCAAACGCTTACAAGAAACATCCCTGCCGTTCAGAATGCAAAGCTTTTTGACTGGCTTGTTTACCTGTACGAAGTCTGGAAGTACATTGACGAAGAAGCGGTTTATTATTCATCACTTCTTGCAATGTCGGAGCTTCTTAAGACAGGCTGTACCGCAACAACTGATCATCACTATCTCTATCCTCAAAAATTCACCGGTGACATAATGGCAACACAGTTTAAGGCTGCCGATACATTGGGGATAAGGTTCTCACCCACAAGGGGCAGCATGAGTCTTTCAAGGAAGGACGGAGGGCTTCCTCCTGACAGCTGTGTGCAGTCTGAAAATGAAATTCTTGAGGACAGTGAACGCTGTATAAAAAAATTTCACGATGATTCTCCGATGGCAATGCATAAGATTGTGCTTGCTCCGTGTTCGCCTTTTTCCGTCACAAAACGTTGTATGCTTGAAAGTGCAAGACTTGCAAGAAAGTACGGGGTGCGTCTGCACACGCATCTTTGTGAAACAAAAGACGAAGAAAACACCTGTCTTTCAATGTACGGAATCAGACCTGTGGAACTTATGCAGGAGTGCGAGTTTATCGGCAATGATGTATTTTACGCACACGGAATATGGTTTAATGATGCCGAACTGAAAATTCTTGCTGCAACGGGAAGTCACATAGTGCACTGTCCTTCCTCCAACATGAGACTCGGAAGCGGAATATGCAGAACCCGTGAGATGCTTGATTTGGGGATAAATGTGGGTATCGGTGTTGACGGAAGTGCTTCAAATGACAGCAGTGATATGCTCGGAGAAATGAGAAATGCTCTGTTGCTCGGCAGGGTGAAATACGGCAGTACGGCTCTTGTTGCCCGTGAAGTATTTAAAATGGGAACTGAAAACGGGGCAAAAATTCTCAATTTCGGAATGGTCGGAAGGCTTGAAGAAGGTTGGGCTGCAGATTTTGCCTGTTTTGATGTTTCAACACTTGCATACGCAGGAAGTCAGAGCGATCCGGTTGCCGCCCTTCTTTTCTGCGGCTGTGATCATACTGCACAATATACCGTAGTCAACGGTCAGGTTGTTGTTGACAATAGACGAATTGCAGGAATTGACGAAGACAAACTTGCCGAAACGGCAAATAAAATAAGTACAAATCTTATCAGGTTGAGGGAATTATATGGCTGAAAATTTCATTGTTGCAAAAACGGTTGAAGAAGCTCTTGCCACGGGAAGCAGTTCATTTGCATTTCTTTCGGGCGGAACGGAAATAAACAGGTTCGGTTCGCCTGTTGATGCAGAAACTCTTGTCTGCATACAAAAATTGAAGGAGCTAGAGGGAATATCCGTCATAAACGGCACCGGAGACTACGCAGAAGAAAAATTTGTGAGACTCGGTGCAAATACCACATTCCAACAGGCAATAGATTCGGAGATTGTTCCGGAATATTTCAGAACGGCCTGTCGTTTCATGAGTTCACGTACAAAGAGAAACATGGCAACTCTTGCCGGAAATGTAGCTGCTTTCAGGGACGATTCTTATCTCTGGGCAATGCTTCTTGCTTCAGGAGCGATATTTGAAATTGAAGATTCTGACAACGGAAGATGCGGAGTGACTGCTCTTGAGTATGCTGAGAATTTTTCAAATTACGGAAAAGACCTGATAATTGCTCTTTTGATTCCCGGCGATGCTGTTGTGGCACAGAAGAGGTATGCAAACACAGCCGCAAGTCATGCAGTCCTTACAATTGCCGTCAGCAGAAGTTGCATTGCAGTTGCTGTGAAAGATACGGGTATTTTCATAATGAAAAAAGCATCCGAGATTTCCAGGGTTGAATTTAAGGACGATATGTTCGGAAGTGCAGCATATAAAAGGTACCTTTTTGATGTCACCGTTCCGGAGCTTCAGAAGGAGGTAGTAAAATGATGATAAAATGTAAGATCAACGGACAGAACAGATGTTTTGATGTAAATCCTCTTATGAAACTCAGGGACATGCTTCTCCTTAACGGTAATTTTGCAGTAAGAGACAGTGATGACGGTGAAGGATTTTGCGGAAGTGATACCGTTCTTGTTGATAATCTTCCGGTCTATGCCAATCTGATGCTTGCCGGTGAAGTTGACGGGTGTGCAATAAGAACTCCCGATGCACTCGGTTCATCCAAGAAACTCACGGTAGTGCAGCAGGCAATGATTGACGCTGGAATAGTTCAGAGTGCCTACAACTCTCCGGCGGCGGCACTTCTCCTTACATGGCTTCTGAAGAAAACCCCGGATCCTTCAAGAGAAGAAATCCGTGATGTCCTGTCGGGAATATACGTAAGGGATGCAGGGTATGAACACTACTATCTTGCTGTGAAACTTGCGGTTGAGAAAAAGAGATTCGGAGAATATAAAACGGAGATTTCCCCCTCTTTCAGATCCGATTTGGATTATATAGGAAAACCCGTTGCAAAGATTGACGGTCCGCAGCTTGTTGCCGGTGAAAAAGCATTTGTTGAAGACTACGTTGAGAAAAATGCCTGCTTTATGTCCGTTCTGAGAAGTCCTCATGCCTCTGCGTATATAAATTCCATAGACACGTCTGAAGCTGAAAAAGTTGAAGGTGTTGTGGCTGTTTTCACGGCATTCAATACTCCTGAAACGTACTATATGCAGGCCGGACAGGGTAATCCGGAACCGTCTCCGTATGACAGACGTCTTTTTAACATGAAGGTAAGGCATGTGGGTGACAGAGTGGCTGCTGTTGTAGCGGAAAATCCTGAAGCGGCGGAAAAAGCAAAAGAGCTGATTAAAGTTGATTACGAGGTTCTTCCGGCTGTATTCACCGTTGAGGAGGCAATGGCTGACGGTGCACCTGTTGTTCACAACGGTACAGTTGAATATCGCAGCGGTGCTCCGGAAAATCTTGATGAGTACAACAAAACCGCCGGTGATTTACGTGAAGGAAAGGTGATTTACCAATTTCCCCTCAGGGCGGATGTAAAAAAGAATATTGCAGCCTCAAACAAAGGTTCCATAGGCAATGTTGAGAAGGCTTTCAGAAAGGCAGATGCCATTGTTGAAAGAACCTATCAGACAAGCCAGATTCAGCATGCTCCTCTTGAGCCGCATGTGTGTTACGCAAAGACGGAAGGCGGAAGACTTACCGTTTATGCTTCAACTCAGGTTCCTTACCATGTAAGGAGAATAGTGTCATGGGTTACAGGACTTTCGGAAAACAAAATACACGTAATAAAGACAAGAGTGGGCGGAGGTTACGGTTCAAAACAGGATATTCTTATTGAGGATCTTACCGCCTATGCTGCGTTTGCCACCGGCAGACCTGTTTATTGCAGAAACACAAGAGAAGAAGAGTTTATTGCAAATTCCACCCGTCACCCGATGAGAGTTCATGTAAAGATGGCAGGCAAAAAGAACGGAAAGATTACGGCAATTCACATGGAAGTCTGTGCCAATACCGGTCCTTACGGTAACCATTGTCTTACGGTGCCGATGAACAGCTGTTCAAAAACACTTCCCCTGTTCAAATGTAAAAACATGAGTTATGACCTGAAGGTTTATTACACCAATACTCCTCCTGCCGGAGCGTATCAGGGTTACGGAACTCCGAAAGGAAACTTCGGTCTTATGATGGCAATGGCTGAGCTTGCTGATAAGCTCGGTGTTGATTACAGAAAGATGGCACTTAAAAATCACGTAGACACCGGTTATATGCTTGAAATTCTCAAGGGACTGGGAGAAGGGCGTGACGGAAATGTTGTTCCTGTCGGTTCCTGCGGTCTTGATGAGGCAATACGCAAAGGTTGTGATATGATCGGTTGGGAAGATACCGCCAAAAAAAAGAAAAAGAGAAGGAAAAAGGGAACGCCGGAACCGGAGTGGAAAATCGGAAAAGGTTTTGCAATGGTGATGCAGGGCTCCGGACTTCCCGGATTGGATCATTCTGAAGCGATTGCAAAACTTGAAACCGACGGGAGTGTAATACTGCACAGCGGCGGTGCGGATATAGGTACAGGTCTTGATACAATTTCCGCAAAAATAGCTGCTGAGGAACTTAAACTTCCTCTTGATAAAATTTCGGTTGTTTCCGGAGATACGGATTCCTGTGCTTTTGATACGGGAGCGTACGCTTCTTCCGGTACATTCTTCAGCGGTAATGCTACATGGGATGCTGTGAAGAAACTCCGTGTGATGATTCTTCAGGAAGCATCAGTGCAGATGAATGAGTCTATCAAGCATCTGTCTGTTGTTGCTCCGGGAGCCGTAAAGTCACACAAAACAGGTAGAGTGATTTCTTTTGCAGAACTTTCTCATACAGCCTGTTCCGGAAGCGGTAGAGGTCAGATGATTGCGCACGGCAATTTTGTTACCGAAGCATCTTCAGTTCCTTATGGAGCCCACTTTGCACAGGTGGCTGTAAATACAAGAACAGGGGAGATAAAAGTCCAGAAGTTTTACGCTCTTCAGGATGCGGGAACACCCATAAATCCTGAACTTGCACTTTGTCAGATGTACGGTGCCGTAATGAAGTCCATAGGACACACACTTTATGAGGATATGAAGCTTGATGCTTCAGGACGCTGCATAAATGCCAACATGACTGACTACGGTGTGCCGATGATTGATGAGGCTCCGGAGGATTTCCGCAGTATTCTCATAGATGTAAATGATGAGCACGGTCCTTTCGGGGCAAAGTCCATTTCGGAGATTGCCTGTAACGGTGCTGCTCCTGCAATAGGAATTGCAATTCACAATGCCTGTGGAATCTGGCTTTCCGACTGGCCTATGACACCTGAAAAAGTGCTTAGGGCGTTAGGAAAAATCAAATAACGGGCAAGATTGGTTCTTTATGAAAGAGTTTGGAAAGTTGCTCTAACATTTTGTTGCAGTTTGTTGCAGAATGTATGATACTTTTTATCAGAGGAACTTGCAGAACTATGCTTTGTGAAGGAGTTTTGAAGTTACTCTTTAAAATCTACGGAGGTAAATATGGATTTTGCTGCTGTAAAAAAGGCTGCTGAGAAATACGGTTCTGATATGACAAAGTTTCTCAGAGACATGATTGCTATTCCTTCTGAAAGCTGTGAAGAAAAGGGTGTTATTCACAGAATCAAGGAAGAAATGGAAAAACTCGGTTATGACAAGGTTGAGATTGACGCTCTCGGAAACGTAATCGGCTGGATGGGTAAAGGTGACAAAATCATTGCCATTGATTCCCACATTGATACTGTCGGTATCGGCAATATCAAAAACTGGACGGATGATCCGTACAAAGGCTGGGAGAATGAAACTCAGATTTACGGTCGCGGAGGTTCGGATCAGGAAGGCGGAATGGCATCTGCAACATACGGTGCAAGGATAATGAAAGATTTGGGCCGCATTCCTGAAGGATACAGAATAATGGTTGTCGGTTCGGTTCAGGAAGAAGACTGTGACGGAATGTGCTGGCAGTCAATAGTCAACGAGTAT
>JAKSPF010000080.1 GCA_024405065.1 Sphaerochaetaceae bacterium
TGTCAACTCCGTAGTTGTCTGCAACACTTTTTACATAGCTCAGGGCAATGGCTGCAGATTCCTTCATAACATCTCCGAGCGAGCCGGTCAGTCTGAGTTCTCCTTTACCCGGAATGTGCTGTGCTTCAACGGCAAGAACATCACCTCCCATTGAAGTCCATGCAAGCCCTACAGACATACCGGGCTTCACCGCACGGATAATCTCGTCTTCATGGAAAACAGGCTGTCCGAGATATTTTATGAGAAGAGCGTCTGTCACTTTCACGGGTTTTTTAAGCTCGGACACGTATTCCTTTCCGCTCTCCATTGCCGCAGCACATTTATAATCGTCTTCAACAATCTCCGCAGCAAGCTTTCTGTGAATCTTGTCCAGTGCTTTTTCAAAGTTTCGGACACCGGCTTCACGTGCGTACTCCTCGGCAATTTTCTTCAACATTGCGTCACTGTACTTTATATCGGTCGCTTTCAATCCGTGCTTGGCACGGCTCTTCGGTACAAGGTACTTCTTTCCTATGTAAAGCTTCTCTTCCGATGTATATCCGTTAAGTTCTATGCACTCCATTCTGTCAAGCAGAGGACGAGGTATTGAATCGGTAGTATTTGCAGTAACAACAAAAAGAACATTGGAGATATCAAACGGGATGTCAAGGTAATGATCACGGAAAGCAGTATTCTGTTCCGGATCCAGAACTTCAAGAAGGGCTGATGCCGGATCACCTTGCGCAGAGACAGTCATTTTATCAATTTCATCTATTACAAACACCGGATTTTTTGTTTTGGTTACTTTGAGTCCCTTTATGATCTGCCCCGGCATCGCCCCGATGTACGTCCTTCTGTGACCTTTAATTTCCGCTTCGTCACGCATTCCGCCCACAGAGAAACGATAGTATTTTTTACCCAAAGCCTTTGCTATTGAAATACCTACGGAAGTTTTACCTGTTCCCGGAGGACCCACAAGACAGATTATGGAACCCTTTGAATCCTGCTTCAGTTTACGTACAGCAAGAAATTCAATAACTCTGTCTTTCACATCCTTGATGCCGTAGTGATCCGCCTCAAGGATTTTTTTTGCTTTTTCAATGGAAAAATCATCGTTTGAAAAACTGTTCCACGGAAGGTCTGCAACCGTCTCAAGATAACTTCTGACAACGGAATAATCCGGGTTTGCCGTATCTATGCCCTGCATTCTTGAATATTCACTGAATACTGTATCATAGGCCTCACCGGTAAGATTAAGAGCCTTGAGTCTGTCAATCAGTTTAGGTCTGGATTTGGGCTGTGACTTTGCCGAATTTCTGACATCCTCATCTGTCAGTTCAGTAAAATCTTCATCTTCCGGATTTTCACCGATTTTTTTCAGCTGTTCCCTTACGGCTTTCAGTTCTTCACGCAGAAAATACTCTCTCTGGTGAACATCTATACGTTTTGACACTATATTCTGAATTTCATCATGCATTTTCTGAACAGTGAGATCTTCTCCGAGAATTTTCAGAATTTTCATTATTCTCTCTTTCGCTGAAAGGGTCTCAAGAAACTCCTGCTGTCTGTTTCTTGGAACAATGGTACTTGCAAGATAGTCGGTCAGCCTTATTGCCTCAGGAATATTTGATGCATTGAATTTGAGATTGTCAAGAAGAAACGAGTGATCTTCCCTCTGTCCTATATTCTCACGTATAGTCTGAAGAAAAGCCCGTTCCTCCATAGGAGTCATAGACTCTTCCTGTATGTATTCAACCGTTGCGCTTATGAGTCCCTTGTTACACAGCATCTCAAGCACACGGAAACGGCAGACTGTTTCAATGTACAGACTCTTTGTTCCGTAAATTGTCGTTATCTTGTTTTTTACTCTTACGAATGTTCCTATTTCATGAAAATCATCAGCAGTAAGAGAATCAGAACTTTTGTCCTCATTTTTCAAAAGAAGGAGCCCGAACCCGTTATAATGTTCAGAGTATTTCACCACATGAATATCAAGAGGCTCCGAGACTTCTATTGTTGTGAACAGTCCGGGAAAAACCGGACATCCACGCATAGGTATTATAAGAATATGATGCGGCAAATTTACCGCAAAATTGTCAATTGATTGTGATTTGTCTTGTTCCATACGGATAATATAACGCAAAAAAGATAAAAAATCACTATCAGCCCGAAATCAGCCTTCAGAAAGAAGAGACTTGTACTTTTCCTTTACGGTGAAACGCTTTATTTTTTTGGTGCTTGTAATTTCCATAGGTTCATCAATCACAAAAACTTTTCTTATCCTTTTGTACGGAAGCAGATTTTCATTCACCCTATCCACTATTCCTTCCATGTGAATCTGCATTTCTTCTGCATCGGTGATTTTTCCGGAACATTCCGATGAAGGATATATGATGGCCGCTATCCCCTCTGACTTCTTGTTTCTGTCAAGAATGCAACCCGTAACACAGATCTGACCGATATCTTCAAAAGTCTGAAATCTGTCCTCAATCTCCTCGGGAAACACATTTTTTCCACCCTCAGTTACAATGATGTTCTTGGCTCGTCCGGTAATATAAAGAAAACCTTGATTATCCATATAGCCGACATCACCGGTTTTAAGCCAACCTTCATCGTCAAAAATCTCAGCCGTTGCCTCGGGATTGTTGAAATATCCCTGCATTACTATCGGACCGCGTACACAGATTTCACCGTTACCCTGTTCGTCCGTATTGATAAACTTCACCTCAACTTCTGCAGCGACTTTTCCTACGCTTTTTTCTTCGTAGTCAAAAACCGGATTAAGTGAAATAATCGGACTTGTTTCGGTAAGACCGTAGCCCTGTACAAAATCAATTCCCATTTGGTTAAGCGTTCTGAAAGTTGACGGAGGAAGAGGTCCGCCGCCGCTGATACAGATTCTTACATTTTTGAAAGATATTTTATCAAGAACAAATCCGAACAGTTTTTTTCCGATGTTGATATGCAGAACTTTCTTGCAGAAACCGGAAAGAACAAGAAGAAATCTGAAAAAAACGGAGGCGAGTTTGCCCTTTTCCTCAATTGTTTTAATCATTCCTGCAAGCAATTTGTTATAGAAAAGGGGAACTGCAAGAAACATAGTCACCCCGCCCTCTTTTACTTCCCTGATAATGTGATTCGTTGCAAACCGTTTGCCGAATACAATCTTTGTACCGTTACAGACAGACTCAATGAACACGGCAAGCATGGTATAGGCGTGGTGAATCGGCAAGATTGCGTAAAACACATCCGAATCGTAAATATTCATCCACTTCTGGCAAAGCCATGCATCTGATACCATATTTCCGTGAGTGAGCATGACTGCTTTAGGCGTTCCCGTTGTACCGCTTGTAAACAGAAATGCACAGAGATCATCTGCAACCGGGAGTGAATACGGCTGTTTTCCGACGTCGGGTAGATTGAAGATATAACAATCCTCATGCTCTTTCTCTTCAAGGCTTATCTTGAAGCCGTATTTTCCGTTCTGCCCTATCCGTTCAAAACGATCACCGTCAATGAATATTCCCTTTATTTCTATGAAATCAACAAGATGTTCAATCTCTTCATCTGAAAGAGAATAATCCACCGGTGCAACAATCGCTCCGGTATAAATAATCCCGAAATACGCAACCGCCCATTGAGGGCTGTTTTTTCCGGAAAGGGCAACTCTGTCTCCTTTTCTCACTCCGATTGACCACAGATAATCCGCAACTTTGAGAATTTTTTCTTTTGCCTGAGTATAGGTAAGACAGATATGTTCCGGACTGAAAGCTTCAAAACACGGGCTGTCAGGTCTTCTGTCTGCGGAAATATTGAACATCTGCGGCAGAGACGGCCACCTGCCTTCAAAAAATTTGCCTCTGTAAGGGTCAAGCCTGTTCCACGGCGTATATGAATGAACCGGATGTTTTGACATACCGATATCCTCCTGAATTTACTTTATTGATGATATAGGATAATGAAATTCTTCACCAGTAGACAGTGAATTTTCTTTGATTTATGATAACCACGGCAACGTTGCCGTACAGTGAATGATGAAATTTGATACATTCGGACAGGTAATCGGTTTTCTGGAAAGTTATGGCTCTCTGAAAGATATTCCTTCACAGGAAACTGTGAGAAAGTACCGTCTTGAAAGAATTAAAACGCTTCTTAATGTGCTCGGTAATCCACAGAACACATACAGAACAATTCACGTTGCAGGAAGCAAGGGAAAAGGTTCAACGGCAAGTTACATAGCAAAAGGCATTGAGGCTGCCGGTTTCCGCTGCGGGCTGTATCTTTCCCCGCATGTATGTGATTACCGTGAACGCTTCACTCTTGCGGGAAAGTTTTTTGATGATGAAGTATACATCAAAACCGCTGAAATAATGGCTGAGATGCTTGAGAAAACAACAGTCACACCATCGGTATTTGAAATGTATACAGCCTATGCTTTTCTCCTGTTCAGTGTTGCAGGTTGCGACTGGGCTGTAATTGAAACAGGACTCGGAGGCAGATTGGATGCAACAAACATAATAACACCGCAGGCTTCTGTTCTCACCCCGATTGAACTTGAGCATACGGAAATACTGGGTGACACACTTGAAAAAATAGCTGTTGAAAAGTCAAAGATAATAAAACCGGGTGTTCCCGTGTTCATATCACATCAGGAAAATGAAGCAATGTCGGTTTTAGAAAAGGAGGCTGAAACGCAGCACTCTCAGGTAATCCGACTCAATGATTGCCTTTCCGAACTTGAAACAAAACAGTATGAGGATTACCAGAACGTGAGTTTCAGACTGTCCGGAAAAAGCTTTATTCTCAAATTGAGAATGACGGGTATGGTTCAGGCACTCAACTGTGCACTTGCTCTTCTTGTACTGAACAGATTTGATTTGATCTGTAAAGATACTCTTGAAACCCTTGAAAACAACACTCTTCCGGGAAGAATGGAAAACTTGTGTTTCCGTAACAGATCTGTCTGTCTTGACGGAGCTCACACATTACGCAGCATGACGAACCTCATTGAAACATTCAGTGAGATTCACCCGAAACACAAAGGAATCTGTATCTTCGGTTCCGTGCTCGGCAAAAATTACAGAAAAATGATACAAATTGTTCTCGGACAGTTCAGTAAAGTTGTAATAGTAAAGCCGGGCACATTCAAAAAAAGCAATCCTCAAGTCCTGTATGAGTTTGCCATGTCGGTAAAATCTCCTGAACAAACCGTTGTACTGTGCAATAACGCAACTGAAGCACTTACGTGGAGTATTGAACACAGTACGGAAAACACACCGATTCTTGTTTGCGGCTCTTTCTACCTTGCAGGATACATCAGAGAAGCGATGATTCAAGCGTAACTCTCAAAACCTCTTCACAAAGCTTAATTTTTCAATTGGCTTCATAATTTTGCAAGTTCCTCTCAAGAAGGTCTCTGATTTTCTGCGTGTCATCGGGATTCACCCAGTTCACATCGTTAAAACTGCGGAAAAACGTCATCTGTCTTTTGGCATAGTGAATTGAATCCATGACTATCTGCTCCCTGACATTGTCAAGATTCACACTGTCAAGCCCGCCGTAAGCTTCAACTGCCCTGATGAACTCACTGTACCCGATTCCCTGCATACTCTGCCACTTGGAGTTTGCACCCATTTCAAGAAGTTTTCCGATTTCGTCAACAACACCGTCATCAAACATCATATCAACCCTGCGTCTGATTCTTTCATCAAGTTCGGTTTTGTTTCTGGTAAGACCTATCACCAGTACTTTCATATCACCGCGCGGTGAATCAGGCACACTGAACGAAGACAGCGGTTTACCTGTCTGTCTGAAAACCTCAATGGCACGAGATATACGATACCCGTCATTGGGGTTGATTCTTGCAGCAGAAACAGGGTCAACAGAAGAAAGGTATCCGTGGGCATCCGCAAGCCCTGCTTCTGCAATATATCATCGACGCGTATACGCAGAACGGCGGTCTGCC
>JAKSPF010000081.1 GCA_024405065.1 Sphaerochaetaceae bacterium
GATTGTTCTTGTGTCATTTGTAAAAGCATACGGTCTTCCGCTGAAGTTTGAGAACTTCTCCTTCAACCAGTACAGAAAGGTCTTCAAAGGTGGCGGAACGATTGATTCAATACGTAATTCTCTGTTTGCCTCAATCACGGCCGGTGTTGTTTGTATGCTGTTGGGTACTCTTGTTGCCTATGTTGTGCAGAAAATCAGACCTAAAGGAAAGGGAACTCTTGAGTTTATGTCAATGCTTCCCTACGCAATTCCGGGTACGGTGCTTTCAATCGGTGTGATTCTGGCATGGCAGGGAGCAATCTTCGGAATCAATCTCTACAACACGATATGGATAATAATCGTTGCCTATCTTGCAAGATATTTGAGTTTCTCAATGAAGACGTCTTCTGCATCACTGCTTCAGGTATCAAGTTCTCTTGAAGAGGCTGCACGTGCCTGCGGAGCTTCACATTCGGAAAGTCTTGCGGATATAACGTTGCCGTTGATAAGACCTGCAATGGTTTCAGGATTTTTCCTGATTTTCCTTCCCGCAATGCGTGAGGTCACAACATCAATTCTGTTGTACGGACCCAAAACAAGGACATTGGGAGTTCAGATTTACGGCTTGCGTGATGCAGGTATGATTCCTCAGGCGGCTGCTCTTGCAACGGTTGCAATAGGAATCATCATAATCCTCAACAGTATAGTCAACTATATTGTCAAGGACAGAAAGGGGGTCTGATATGGCTGATCAGATTGTGTTGAGAAATGTAACCAAGATTTTTACCACAAAGACACTGGGTGATATTACCGCAGTTGATAATTTCAACATAAGTGTTCATGAGGGTGAGTGTTTCTCTTTTCTGGGACCTTCCGGTTGCGGGAAATCAACTACGTTGAGAATGATTGCCGGTTTTGAGGATCTGACAAACGGTGAGATTGAACTCTGCGGAAAACTTGTATCGTCAAGTTCTAAAAAACTGTACATTCCACCTGAGGAAAGAGGACTCGGTATGGTGTTTCAGGCTTTTGCCGTATGGCCTCACATGAATGTGTTTGACAATGTGGCGTTTCCTCTGAAAATAAAGAAGGTCAACAAGTCTGAAATAAAAAAACGCGTTGATGAAGCTTTGAAACATACAAGCCTTACAGGGTTGGAGAATGTTTATCCGGGTGAACTTTCAGGCGGTCAACAGCAAAGAATTGCACTGGCCCGTGCAATTGTTACCAATCCTAAGGTGATGCTTTTGGATGAGCCTCTTTCAAATCTTGATCCCAAACTCAGAGAAACCATGAGATTTGAGATAAAGGCGTTGCAGAAAAAATTCGGCTTCACAATTATATTCGTCACTCACGACCAGAGTGAAGCTATGGCAATCAGTGACAGAATGATGGTCTGCGATATGGGAAAGATAATGCAGATTGATACACCTGAAAATCTTTACAACAAACCTAACAGCCGGTTTGTTCATAATTTCCTCGGTGAATCAACTTTCATAAATGTCACTGTGAAGGATTCTGCTGTTTATCCGAAGGGAAGCAACCAGACAATAGGAATTGACATTCCCAAAGGTGTACGGGGTGATATGGTTGTAGCAACTCGTCCAAACGAAATTGAACTTGCGAAATCTGCTGAAAGCGGAGGTTTCAGAACCTTTATTCAGAAGAGAATTTTCCTTACAGACCGTACCGAGTACCTTGTACCCGTAGGAGAGCAGCTTGTGAAGATTCAGACTCCTCACCGTGTGCGTTTTGATGAAAATGAATCCTGCTATGTTCGTTTTGTTGAGCCTATCTGGTATCCGGCGGATGACGAAAAAGAACAGGCAGAAAGGAACAGAAGGCAGCTTATATGAGCGAAGTAAGGATACTCGGACAACTTGAAGGTGCCAAACATGCAGAAGGACTTACGGTGATAATTGATGTTTTCAGAGCATTCACCGTTGAGTGTTTTCTGACATCACTTGGGGTAAAAGAAATTTTACCGGTAGGAGAGGTGTCCGAGTGTCTTTCACTCAAAAAGGAGCATCCGGACTGGTATTTAGTCGGTGAGAGACATGGAATAAAACTTGAGGGTTTTGATGTAGGTAATTCACCCTCACAGATAGTTACAGGTCCGGATCTTTCGGGGCGGACTGTGGTTCACAGTACAAGTGCCGGTGTGCAGGGGATAGTTCTTGCCCGCAATGCTACAGAGGTAATTACCGGCAGTTTTGTCAATGCGGCCGCTGTAGCACGTTACATAAAAAAGCAGAATCCGGAGATTGTTTCTCTTGTAGGAATGGGACTTAACGGAACAGAGGAAACTGCGGAAGATGTATTGTGTTGCCGTTATATAAAGGCTCTTGTTGAAGGTGAAAATCCCAATCTTCACCGTGAACTTGCCGATCTCAGAAATACAAGCGGTGCAAAATTTTTTGACAGGTCAAAGACTGCTTCTTTCCCTGAACCGGATTTTTTCATGTGTCTTGTTCCGGATATTTTCAATTTTGTTCTGAAAGTTGACACTTCTGTCAATCCTTACAGAATTAATCGTATTGATATCTGATTCTTTATGAGCAGATTATCCTCCCGGAATTACAGAGGAGTTCACATTGGCTCTTTTTTTGAGCGAACAGTACCGGCTCGTCCAATCAATTTTAACGAAAAAAACGGATTAAAGAGGAAACAACAATTGAAACAACGGCAGTAAAAATAAAACTTACAACAGAGTTCCAGCCCAGCATTTTTGTTATGTCGTTTACCATAGGATGTATAGCGTAAATGTATAACGACAGCGATCCGAGATAATTGAAAAACTGATTGTCGGATTCATATTTCAGTACAATAATGAACAAAAGCGGTGTTGCCGGCGGCAAAGGTTTTTATCAAAACAACTCTGAGAACACCTATACCGAGCATTGAAATTACCGTTGTCTGCAGGGATTTTCCAAGTCCTGTGAATTCCAAAATTTTTCTTACAAGCGAACCGTGCAGTAAATCACGGTCATGGCTTTTGAGCATTTTCAAATGCCTCTCTTACGTATTTTATGCTCTCCGATAGGGTTGCGGGGTTGAAATTTTCAAGGGTCATGGGAACATTGTCAAGACCGTACCGGTGATACAGCTTAAACAGAGTTTTCCAATCCATCAGTCCTTCACCTGCAGGAATTGCCCCGTTTTTCACCTCTCCGGAGGCAAACGGATATTCCTTGCTTGAAGGAACCATCACAAAATCCTTTATGTGCATCACCTTTATGTACTTTGCAAGCATATCAAGTGCGCTGTTGTAATAGTCATGAAAATCAGTGACTGAGCTGACAGGCAGGATATTCACCGCATCAAACAGAACTCCGAGATAGGGGGAATTGAACGTTTCCATAACTCTCAGCATCTTTTCAGGAGTATCAACCGTATTTTTGTCTGCAACGGCCTCAAGGCACATAACCGCATTGTTTTTTTCCGCCTTTTTAAGCAGACGTTCAATGTTTTTCAAAAAAATACTGAAGTTCTTTTCCGTGAAATTTTCTTCACACCTTATATTTCTTGCATCAAGAGAACCCGTTTCCGTTGCCACAACGGGATTTCCCATGCAATGTGCAACCTCAAGTCCGTTTTCAAAAGCACTCAGCTGTGATTCACGTATTTCAGCATCGGGGTGCATGGGGTTGATGTAAACGCCCAGTACGGCAATTTTTACATTACAGAGGGAAAGATCCTCTGTTATGTTTTCACACCACTTCTCCGTAAGAGGTAAAGCAGCATCACGGAAAACTTTGGACGGAGCAAAGTGAAGACACGGTGATTCAAGATAAGAGGATGCACATCGGGCAAGTTCAGATGCTGTATTGAACTTGCCAAAATCGTGTGCTCTGAAACCTAATTTCATAAATTCACTTCGGCTGTTTGCCTATGTAGGCAAGTATTCCGCCGTCAACGTAGAGAATGTGACCGTTCACAAAATCGGAAGCGTGAGAGGCAAGAAACAGCGCCGGACCTTCAAGGTCTGCGGTGTCTCCCCATCTTTCTGCCGGAGTTTTGGCAACAATGAAACTGTCAAACGGGTGTCTTGAACCGTCTGCCTGTCTTTCTCTCAGGGGTGCAGTCTGCGGAGTTGCAATGTAGCCAGGACCTATTCCGTTGCACTGTATGTTGTATTTGCCGTACTCCGAACAGATGTTGCGGGTAAGCATTTTCAGACCGCCCTTTGCCGCGGCATAGGCACTCACCGTTTCACGCCCCAATTCACTCATCATAGAGCATATATTTATTATCTTGCCCGAACGTTTTTCCGTCATTGCAGGAAGAACTGCCTTTGAAACAATGAAGGCTGCAGTAAGGTCAATGTCTATCACCTGTCTGAAATCTTCTGCAGACATTTCAGTCATGGGTATTCTTTTTATGATTCCTGCGTTGTTTACAAGAATATCAACTGTCTGACCGAAGTCCTTTTCAATTTTCTTCAAAGTATCCGTGACCTGTTTTTCATCAGTGACATCACAGACATAACCGCGTATGTTTTCAGCTCCGTCCTTTTTATATTCGGCAAGTGCCTTGTCAATTGCATCCTGATGTCTGCAGTTGAACGCAACTTTTGCTCCTGCTTTTGCGTAACAGAGTGCTATTGCGTAACCTATTCCGTAGGAAGCGCCGGTCACCCATGCGAGTTTTCCTTCAAGTGAAAAATTTTTTTCAATGTATGTCATAATTGTCTCCCGTTGACATTATAGATTATTTGCGGTTGTTTGTAAGCCGTTTCTTTGTTATATTGAATCAAACTACAGTCGGACGAGCCGGAACAGTGCCGGTTCGCAATAACGGAGGACAGTCATGGATATAAGATATTCAACCGGAAAAGAGCCTTTTAAGAGGATGAATACAACGGAGTTGAGAGATGAGTTTCTGATTACCGATATTTTCAGAGAAGATGATATGAGTGCGGTTTATTCACATGTTGACAGAATTGTCACTATGGGTGCAATGCCGGTTACTTGCAAAGTGAACCTTGAGAAAAACATTGATGCATGGAAAAACTTCGGGGTGAATTATCTGCTTGAAAGAAGAGAGCTGGGTACCATAAACATAGGCGGAAAGGGCAGTGTGATTGCAGACGGAAAGAGTTATGAAATGAATCACTTTGACGGGCTTTATCTGCCTATGGGAACAAAAAAGGTGGAGTTTGAATCGGAAGATGCACAAAATCCTGCAAAATTTTACATCTGTACAACTCCTGCCCACACCCCCAAACCTGCAACTCACATTCCGTTTGAGAAGGCAATTCACAAACATCTGGGGGCTCAGGCAACTTCAAATGAAAGAACAATCAACCAGTACATTCACCCTGATGTGCTTGATACCTGTCAGCTTTCAATGGGTCTGACTCACCTTGAGGAAGGTTCGGTATGGAATACAATGCCGGTTCACACTCACGAAAGAAGGATGGAGGTTTACTTCTACTTTGATATTCCGGAAGACAACGTTGTGTTCCACTTTATGGGTGAACCCGATGAGACCCGTCATATTGTGATGCACAATGAGGAAGCTGTGATTAACCCTTCATGGTCAATTCACTCCGGTTGCGGAACGTCCAACTATACTTTCATTTGGGCAATGTGCGGAGAGAACAGAGCCTATGATGATCAGGACTGGATAAAGACTCCTGACCTGAAATAAAAAACAGTGCATGGAGCCTATTACAAAGTTCCATTCTTGAATTCTGAACTTGCCTTGCCGGTCAAAAACAGTCTTCCGGCAGGCGAGCCGGCACTGTTTTGAAAAAAAAGTTCAAATTTTTTCTCAAATACCCTCATTTCCTGAAGAAAATCGCAAATTTCCGTATCTATTAAGAATTGAAAGGTTTGTGCCTTTCAAATCTTATACTACGGAGGTGTTATATTATGACACTTACAAGAGAAGAACTCCTGCAACGCTATATGCAGATGAGATTGATT
>JAKSPF010000082.1 GCA_024405065.1 Sphaerochaetaceae bacterium
ATGTTTTGTATGTTCCTCA
Source organism: Sphaerochaetaceae bacterium (assembly GCA_024405065.1). Lineage (GTDB taxonomy): Bacteria > Spirochaetota > Spirochaetia > Sphaerochaetales > Sphaerochaetaceae > JAKSPF01. The sequence continues at coordinate 20 of JAKSPF010000082.1, forward strand.
AAAATAAAAGAAAAAACCGTAGCTGTTCACAACTTTAATCACAAAAAAATAGCGGTTTACAACTTTAATCACAAAAAATTTGACGTATGCAGAACATACTGCTACAATTGAAATACAGCATTAACAAAAACATTTTAAGAGGAGTTGAAAATGCTTATTCTTATTTCAGATGCATTTGATGCATCACTTGAAGGAAAGCTCAAAGCTTTCGGTGACGTTACCACTGACAAGACAAAAGCCTGTGACGCAGACGTGATTCTTGTACGTGCAAAAACAATCTGTGACAAAGCTTACATTGACGGTCTGAAAAACTGTAAGCTCATCATCAGAGGCGGCGTAGGAATTGACAACATTGACAAGGCTTATGCAGAATCAAAGGGAATAATAGTGAAAAACACACCTAAGGCAAGTTCCATTGCCGTTGCGGAACTCACTTTTGCCCTCATGCTCAGTGCACCCAACCACATTGTTGAGTATCACAACGGACTTAAAAACGGTCAGTGGCTCAAAACAATCAAAAGAACGGAGCTCTACGGAAAAACTCTCGGGCTTCTCGGAATCGGAAACATTGCAACAAAAGTTGCAGAGAGAGCAAAAGCGTTCGGAATGAACGTGGTGGCATATGACAAATATGTTTCTTCCTCAGCAGTTGCAACACTTGTTCCGTCAGTTGAAGAGGCAGTAAAGGATGCAGATTACATTTCAATCCATATGCCGCTTACCGATGAAACAAAGGGAATGTTCAATGCTTCGCTGTTTGCAAAGATGAACAAACATCCTGTAATCATCAATGCTGCAAGAGGCAACATAGTTGATGCAGATGCAATGGTCAAGGCACTTGAAGACGGGTCTGTATCATGGTACTGTGCAGACGTTTATCCTTCAGACCCTCCGGCAGAAGACTACCCCATTCTCAAGGCAGAACACGTTACACTCACACCTCATGTGGGAGCAAACAGTGTTGAAAACCTGTTGAGAATCGGAGACGAAATCTGTGAAACACTTAAAGTTCTGAAGACAGAAGGAAAAATCTGAAACGATGAAACTTGATGATACAAACAGGGAAATAATCCGCAAACTCTCTGACGGCAGAAAACCTTACAGCGTGATAGCTGATGAAATCGGTGTTACTGAAAATACGGTAAGAGCAAGAGCCAACAGAATGATAGAAGAAGGTGTGCTTGATATTTCCGGTCTTGTCAATCCGCAGAAGGTTCCCGATATGCAAGTCATAATCATGGGAATAAAGCTCAGCACACTTGATCTTGAGAAGAAAGCGGAGGAATTTTACCATCTGAAAGGTGTTGTTTCCGTTCAGATTGTCACAGGCAGATATGACCTTATTGTTCAGCTTGTGACAAGTTCCAGTGACGGTCCGGATCTTCTCAACTTTTTCAGAAATGAGCTTTCAAAAATCAGAGATGTTTCGGATGCGGAGACATTTGTGGTTTATCATTCATGCGGATACAGAATTCCGTATGTCCTATAAGGTTCTATGGAACGTGACATCAGAACAGATGCGGTTGTTACGGGAACAAGGCATTACGGTGAACTCCACAAGGCCGTAACTCTCCTGTCTCCGCAGCTCGGTTCTGTAAACGCAGTTATTTTCGGGGGACGCAAGGGAAAAAAATCATCCCTTGCGCCTCTTTTTTCATTCGGAACGTTTCAGCTTTACTTCAATCCGGTAAGACAGGAATATTCACTTACAGAGCAGGAATGTTGCTTCATTCCTCAGACAATAATGCAGGATCTCAACCTCACCTATACGGCATCTTATATGAGTGAAGCAGTTACAAAGATTTCAACAGACTGTCCGGGTGCTGTGTATACACTGCTCTGCAATGCACTTGAATGTCTTGAGACCCTTCCGGAAATGAGAAAAAAACTGATAATAGATTTCACTTGGAAACTGTTGCAGATAAGCGGTATAGCATCAGATATGCTTCACTGTCCTTCCTGTGACAGAAGATATGCAGACGATGAAATTCTGGGGTTTTCAGTATCAATGACAACACCCGTATGCAAAGAATGCGCAGACTCAGAGTTTCCGGTTCTTCCTCCGGGAGCAAGAAGATATCTGATGTACACACTTTCCAAATCGTTTGACGATGCATTCAACGTAATATTGTCTGATACGGCAGTATCAAGATTAAGTTCTTTCATGCTGAAATGGGTTGATATTTTCTGCCAGAATTCACTTAAAACACTTTCATCCGGCTTGCTATAAAGATACTTTTATTTTACATTTAGTCTTATATTGAATGTGATTTTAATTTTGAGAAGTAGATATATAGCCGATGAAATGGACATCCAGAACATTCTCCTATTCTGATATAGGAGTACTGCAGGAGCGTTACAATCTTGACCTTGTCAGTGCAAAAGTGTTTGCAGGTAGAGGGATAACCGACGCTTCACGAATAAAATTCTATTTGGAAAATGACATATCGTTTCTTCACAACCCGTTTCTTTTTGATGATATGGAAACTTTCTGTGACAGAATATTGAGTGCTGTTGAAGACAAAGAAAAGGTACGTATATTCGGAGACCGGGATGTTGACGGAATAACGAGTACTGCCCTTTTTGTTGAGGAACTCAGCAGATTGGGACTGGAAACATCGTATACAGTTCCTTTGGGTGATGAACCATACGGTCTGACCAAAGAAAACATTGACAAAGCCGTGAATGACGGCATAACTTTGGCAATTACCGTAGACTGCGGTATATCCTGTTTTGAAGAGATAAACTACGCACGATCAAAGGGTCTTGATTTTCTTGTAACGGATCACCACCTGCCCTCTGAAATTCTACCCCCTGCATGTGCAGTAATTGACCCGAAAATATGCGGATGCGGTTATCCTTTTGCTGATCTTGCAGGTTGTGGAGTAGTTGCCAAGTGTATCTGGGCATTGCGCTTTGCAATGACAGACCTTTACAAAGAAACTTTCCTGCTTCTTCACACACTTCCCGGAAACGGAACAATAATAATTGAAGCGGTAAAGCTTGAAAATCTTCTGGTAACAGATAGGGTGTCGGAAGAAGTTGTCCCCGGCGTTCTTTCACAGCAAAACAGCCGTCTGATCAATTTTCTGAACTGCAATCTTCCGGTTTTTGTGCTTGACTCAGAAACGGAAACAAACCTGTTACGTAAAGCTTTTCCGAAAGCGGAAATTGCCCTATGTGATTTAAGAACCGGGTTTGAGCGTGTTATACCGTCCGTGCGGGGCAAAAGTCTGTTTGCCTTGTCGGAAAGAAGCAGATTTGCTCTGTATTCACAGACTAAAAGCGAATTGGATACTCTCATAGGACTGTTCGGGGCATGGGTACGGGCATGCAACCCTTCACTGTATAAGGAGTATCTCAAGGTAACAGACCTTGTTGCCATCGGCACGATAAGTGATATGATGCCGATGGAAGATGAGAACAGGATATTTGTAAAAAACGGTTTCAGGCAACTTGAACTGTCTTCAAGAGAGTCTCTGATCCCATGTATGTCAATTCAGAATCTTTTGGGAAAGCGTCTTTCCGCAACGGATATCGGCTGGCAGGTTTCGCCTTTGATAAATGCAGCAGGAAGACTCGGACAGCCCGATATTGCAGTTGACATGATTCTTTCTTCTGACAGAGGAAAAGCACTTGAAAACGCACAGCTTCTTGTCAAACTGAACGATAAAAGAAAGAAACTCGGAGAAGACTGTTGGGAAAGGTTGCAGGTTCAGGCAAAAAAAAGCTATGAAAAATCCGGTACAAAGTTTGTAATGGTATCGGATGAAAAAATCCCGCGCGGAATAACCGGAATACTTGCAACAAGACTCCTTAAAGCTTTCAGAGTGCCGTCAATGGTAATAGCAAGGATTTCAGATAACAGAGTCGTGGGTTCAATGAGAAGCAGTGAAGATTTCAATTGTCATGAGTTTCTTTCCTGTTTCAGTGAATACTTTGATGATTTCGGAGGTCATGCCTGTGCCGGAGGATTCACACTGTCTCCGGATAAAGTGGACGGATTCATAAAGGCAGTTGAAGAAAACATAGAATATCTGGATTGTCCCGGTCAGGAAGCAACTGATGAACTTGTGATTGACACATCTCTCAGTGAAGACCAGTTCACCCTGAAAATAATGGATGTTGTTGAAAAGTTTGAACCTTACGGCGAGCAGAACGGTCCCCTTGTGTTCATGATAGAAAATGCAAGAATTGAGAATCTGACATCTATGAAAAATCAGAAAAATCCGGCTGAAAATCATCTGAAAATGCAGATTTCCTTCGGTTCATACAAATGGCCGGCGGTTTACTGGGCTGCTTCACGCAAAGCGGGAGAACAGTTCAATGACGGTGATATAGTTGATGTAGTATTCAGGCTCGGACGCAACTGGTATCGCAATCAGGAAAACATACAGCTTACTATTGCGGATATGAGAAGGCATACCTGATGTCAGTTCGCAAAAGAGCCTTTACCGTTTCACTCTTCTTTGCTGTTCTTCTTTTTTCCGCATCCGCAATGAGTTTTGTACACAAGGAAGAAACTCACCCTTTTGATTCGGAAATAATGCTTGCCTCCATTTACGGAGATTCCACCGGTTCTGTTTCAGAAGAATCCTTTTGGAATGATGTTGCAATCAGTCTGGTAACGGTTTCAAAAGACGATCCGGTATATTCGTGGTTCGGTCATAGCGGACTGCTTTTGGAATTTCCGGGACGCAGAGCCGTACTGTATGATTGGGGCAGATTTTCATTTGATGACGGATTTTACGGAAATTTCATAATGGGCAGACTGTGGTACGAATGCGGATCTTCAGATGCTCTTTCTGAGTTCGCATATCTTGAACGATGCGGAAGAACAGTATCCAAGGTTAAACTGAATTTTCCTGCAAAGACAAAGCAGGATATTGCACGATATCTTTTACAGAATGACAGTGAACAGTATAAAACTTACCTTTACCATCACTACAGGGACAACTGTGCAACCAGAATCAGAGACATAATAAACAAGGCTACCGGCGGTGAATTTGAAAAATGGGCAAAATCACAGAAAGGTCGGTCTTTCCGCGAGCAGACCTCAAGAATGCTTGCAAACAATATTCTGTGGCAGTGGCTTTTGGATTTTCTTCAAGGTCCCCGGATTGACGGTTCAGCTACACGCTGGGATGAAATGTTCCTTCCGTCAGAACTTGAAAAAGGTGTAATTGAGTTCTCCTCTCTTGCGGAGAATCGGGAATATGTGTGCGATTTCAGAAACACCGATACCAGACCTGCAGATTTTGAAACACCGCAGGACAGAAGCCTTATATGGCTCTGCATAGGACTTGCAGTTTCACTTCTCTGTATCGCAGGAAAAATGAAAAGCAAGACATTGTACCATGCCGTTTCGTTTTCATTTCAGATTATTGCGGGAACAGCAGGTACGCTGCTCTTTTTCATGATGAACTTCACAAGCCATGATGTCTGCTACTTCAACGCAAACATTTTGTTCTTCCACCCGTTTCTGCTTATTACCGCTTTTCTCTGCATGAATGAAAAAAAACACAGGAAACTTCTTGTAAAGTTCTACAAGGTACAGTGCTTCACCGCACTCATCTACCTTCTTCTTTCATTGTTTCTGCCCGATATATTCAGACAGGACAACACCGCACAACTCTGTACGATTGTACCGTTCTTCTGCACTCAACTACTTCTTCTCAACAGAACCGACACATTGAAGAGCAACTTTCAAAACTCCATTCATAAATCCTGAACGTCTTTGCAGTGTAAAACGGCAATTTGAAAAAAAAAAAAAAAGAAGGTTGCCGACCGGCAACCCATCTTTACGTTAACGAGCAGATTCCTGCATCATTTTA
>JAKSPF010000083.1 GCA_024405065.1 Sphaerochaetaceae bacterium
ATCCGTTATGCTTGCCGTACCGCATCTGAAGTGGTTTTCTTTCTGTGCAGAGGACAGCGGCTACGGGGATATGAGAGACCCGGTCAGGTCAATACTGAAGCGACACAGAATATTTCCAGTGTCTCCCATTATGTTTGTAACAGGTCTGATATTGAAGGTGAAGAGGGGCTTCACTTTTTCAGACGTGCGTCCTTTTGATACAGTAAAAAACATTCGTATTCCGATGTTTTTTACACACGGAGACAATGATATTCTGGTCTTACCCGATACGGTACACAGGTTGTATGATGCAAAACAGGAAGGCAATAAGGGTATTGTCATGTTTGAGGGTGTGAGCCATGCAAAATGCATTTTGAAAGAACATGTGAAATACGGAGAGGAACTTGAACGTTTTTTAAGGGAAAACGCAATAATCTGACGGAGGCTGAATGAATAATTTTAACTATGCGATAATGACTGATCCTTCAGGAGATCTTCTTCCTGAAATAAGACGTGAGTATTCAATAGAGATGATTGCCGGTCACTATACCGATTCCGGCAGACAGGAATTTCCGTCTGATGCCGATATGGACGGACAACAGCGTGAAAACTTCTATTCACAGTTGCGGAGTCGGCCATCTGAATTCACTACAAGTCCGCCGAGTGTTGAAGAATTCTGCATGAGGTTTGAAGAACATTTGAGTGCCGGACGTGATGTGATTTGCTTTACGATTTCTGCACAGCTCAGCGGTTCAAATGAGTTTGCAGAGCAGGCTCGTCTGAAGATGTCCGCAAAATATCCGGATAGAAAGCTTTACGTTGTTGATACGTTTAAATTCAGTGCCGCAGTGGGTCTGATGGCAATACATGCTTCAATCAGGAGACAGAACGGAATGTCTGTTGATGAAGTTGCAAGGAAAGCACAGGAAGAAAAATTCAGTTATCACCAGATGGGATGGCTTGATGACCTTTCATTCGTAGCAAAGACCGGAAGAATAAATCATGCTGCCGCATTTTTCGGGTCACTGATGGGTGTAAAGCCTTTGGGTGACCTTGACCGCAACGGAAAAGTCACCGTACTCGGAAAGGCAAAGGGCGCAAAACAGGCTTACGAAGTGATTGTTGATTACATTGAAAAAACAATAGTAAATCCTTCTGAACAGATTGTTGTTTTTGCACACACAAATCGAGCAGGGCAGCTTGATGAACTGAAAAAACTTGTTACAGAGCGCATAAAACCGGCAAAAGTTATAACAACTGCAGTCTATCCGTATTGCGGCATCAACGTAGGTCCCGGTCTGATGGCATGTTATTATACGGGAAAGCCTGTGTCTGATAACCTTGAGGAAGAAAAAAAACTGATGGAAGGAATTTTGAACAGCCACAGGTGATTTATGGAATTTTTCAAGATTGACGGAACCGTATTTGAGCGGATGGTGTTAAACGGGCTTAACTGCATCCGCACTTCAGAGAGGGCGGTGAATGATATGAATGTGTTTCCCGTTCCGGACGGTGATACGGGAACAAATATGAGACTTACTCTGCAAAATGCACTTTCCAAGGCTCAGCCTTCAAAACATCTGGGTGAGTATCTTTCATCCTTGTCTTCAGGTATGCTGCTCGGTGCAAGAGGAAATTCCGGAGTGATTCTCTCCCAGATATTCAGGGGAATTTTCAAGGCTCTGGAAAATGTTGCCGAGGCTGACGGAAATATGCTTATTGATGCGTTTGTTTCCGGAAGCAGAGAAGCATACAAGGCAGTAAAGAATCCTGTTGAGGGAACAATTCTCACCGTTGTCCGTGAAGGAGCGGAAAGCCTTGTGAAATATCCCGCCGGTTCGGTGAATGACCTTTGGTGTGCGTATGTAAGGGCAATGAAAAAGTCTCTTGAAAAGACACCGTCTCTTTTGCCGGTACTCAGAGATGCCGGAGTTGAGGACAGCGGAGCATTCGGTTACATTGTCATTGCAGACGGGATGTACCGGTACCTTGAGGGTGAGGAAACACTATCCGGTTTTTCTGTGCAGTCCGGTATTCAGGATGTGGATTTCAGTACTTTTACGGAAAACAGCAGTTTTGAGTTCGGTTACTGTATGGAATTTCTGCTTCGTCTTATGAACAGCAGAAAAGAAGTGTCACTTTTTGATGAAAGGGTTTTTACATCTGAACTTGAACGGCTCGGAGAATCGGTATGTGTTGTGCGTGACGGTACGGCAGTCAAGGTTCACATTCATGTTTTCAGTCCGTCTCCGGTAATTGAACTTGCACAAAGGTACGGTGAGTTTCTGTCTTTTAAACTTGAAAATATGTGCGTACAGCACAACGGTCGTGTGGTTAAAAGTGAGAAGAAAAAACGGAAAATTCACACAGACCTTGCGGTGATTACAACAGTCAAGGGAGATGGGCTTGAAGATCTTTTTTCCGGTTTTGATTATGTGTACTGCATCAAATCACAATCGCAGACTGTATCCGCAGAAGAATTTATTGACGCCGTGTCATGTGTTGATGCACAGCACATATTGATAATGTCGGATTCAAAGAACAACCAAGCTTCCGCTTTGCAGGCCGTGAGTCTTATGAAGAGACCGGAAGTTGAGGTCTTTCCGTCAGATAACTGCGCAGCGTGTTACTATGCCCTTGCAATGGATATGGTATCTGATTCCGTTGCTTCCCGCATAACGGAAATGAAAAGAAATGCACAAAGTGTAGTATGTATAAACATTGCACGTTCAGAAAAGACCTGCATTTCAGACGGGGTGCAGTGTATTTGCGGGCAATATGTAGCATTACTGAACGGAAAGATTACGGCTTCTTCTGACGATGTATTGCAGACCTTGTCCTCCGGTCTTGAAAAAGTCTCCGGACTTAAAGACAGAGAAAGTTGCTTTGTGTTTACCGGCAGTGCTTTCAACGGTGATTGTGACAGTTTACGTGCAATGCTTGAAGCAAAGATACCTTATTCAGAGGTTCAGATTGTACCGGGCGGACAGAGTGACAGTTATCTGATTGCGGGGATTGTGTGAATGACGGTTATTCTGTGTGTTTTTTCAGCAGTTTTCCTTTTGGGTATTATTCCTATGCTTGTAATGGCACTTCATGTTTTCAGGATGGTTCTTGTGAGGACAAGTCCGGACAAGTGGAGCCGCAAATGCAGTTGCCCGGAAGATGAACAGCAACTCGGAATGTACAGGGAAGGTCTGAAATGGAGAGAAAATCACAAAGACAGGATAAGTGAGGTTTCTGTTGAAAGTGACGGTTTCAGACTGGCTGGGGAATATTTTGATTCGGGCAGCGACAAGGCTGTAATAATCATATCGGGACGAACCGAGGGCTGTCTCTATTCATGGTATTTTGCAGCCCCTTATGAACAGCTGGGTTGTAACATACTTGTAATTGATATCCGTTCTCACGGACTTTCAGAAGGGAAATACAACACTTTGGGACTCAACGAGTACAGGGATGTTCTCAAATGGGGAGAGATGCTTCACAACAAGGGAAACCTCAAAGTAATATGCCATGGCATCTGTATCGGTTCGGCATCTGCACTGTATGCACTTACGGATGCTGCCTGTCCGTCTTATATGTCCGGTATGGTAGCGGAAGGGATGTATTCAGATTTCAAATCATTGTTCAGACAGCACTTGATACAGGAAAAGAGAAACTATCCGTTTTTCATTGATTTCTTTTTCTTTGTTGTGGCGGTTAAATACGGAAAGAGGGCAGGTTCTTACGGACCTTCACGCTGTATAAATAAAATGACCAAACCCATACTGTTTCTTCACAGCAGGGAAGACGAATTTTCAGTTCCCGAAAAAACTGCAGGTTTATTCGGGAACTGTCCGTCCGTACAAAAAAGATTTGTGTGGTTTGATAAAGGGCGTCACTCTTTTATCAGATACGTATCTCCAAGTGAGTACGACAGTGCCGTAATCACTTTTTGGAAACAATGTAATCTATAACGTCCTTCACGGTGTGAATTTTACTCATTTTGATGTCTGAAAAATCAATTCCGTGGTTTTCCTCCATCATTATCACCATGCTGAGCATTTCTATTGAATCAAGTCCGAGATCAGTTGAAAGGTCACTGTCCTCAGAGCAGTTTTCAATAATTTTTTTTGCGTCAGGATCAATCTGTATCATTGTATCCTTGAGAATATTCATTACTTCAGTTCTGGTCATTTCTGTCCGTTCCTCAGGATTTTCATGCTTGGGGATCGCACAAAATCCTTATCCCTGATAACTATTTTGCTTATTCTCTGATACGGAAGCAGTTTTGCGTTCACACGGTCAATTTCCTTTTTGAGATAACCCTCAGTGTCTGTAATTCCGTTCTTTTTGAGAATTACCGATCTGGGGAAAACTTCAAGAACAAGTTTTCCGTTTTCTTCATAAACAAGACTGTCCTGAACTGCATCAATTTCGTTGAACCTTGTCTCAATTTCTGCCGGTGAAACATTCTCTCCGTTTGGCAGAACAATGATTTCCTTTGTTCTTCCGGTGATGTAGAGCATACCTTCTTCATCAAATCTTACGAGGTCACCCGTCTTGAACCAGCCATCCGAGAAGGCTGCTTCATTTTCTTCCGGATTGCCGATGTAACATGTCAACATGTTCGGTCCCTTGAGCCAAAGTTCACCGTTTTCAATTCTCACCTGCATATCAGGATAGAGGTAACCTACAGCCTCCGGTTTTTTTGCACTCTCCGGATTACCGCTGACAAGGTTGGCACTTTCCGTAAGACCGTAGCCGGGGAACAGTGAAATACCCATTGCGGCATATTCTTTCACCAGATACGGACTCACTACTGCCGCACCGCAGATTATGTATTTGAGATCCGGACCGAGCATATTCTTTCCGAACTGCTTTGAAATATTGAGTGCAAGTTCTGCAAGAGCAGGAACAAGAACCATTATGGTCGGTTTGAATACCGGAATCTGCTTGAACATGTCCTGTGTGTTTCTGCATATGAAAATGCTGCTTCCGGTAAGCAGACATGTCATAAGGTTTCTGATAAGACCGAAAACATGTGTGAGCGGCAGTACAAGGAAGTATTTTTCTCCGAAAATATCGTGACAGCCGTAGCATCCGTTACGTGCGCCGGTCATTACGGCAAGATGGCTGAGAAGTACGCCTTTACTTCTTCCCGTAGTACCTCCGGTGAAAACAACACAACACGGTGCTTCCGGTTCAACATCAACTGCCGGTACTGCTGTTCCTTCTGAACTCACGGCAATAAGGGGAACGTCCGGTTTCTGTGATTTGACTATTTCGGTGTTCTGCTTTGTTTCCTCCGAATAGACAAGGGCTTTGAACTTGGGTCCGCACATCATGCTGCAACCGAATACGGTCTTTGCGTCAAGCTGCGGCGGAAGCAGAACTGCAACCGCTCCCAGTGTTGTGATTGCCAGATAGGACTTCACAAAATCTGCGGAGTTGGGAATCTGCATTCCTACAAAATCACCCTCTTTGACTCCGTTTTCTGCAAGAACACCCCTGAAGGATGCAACCTTACTGTCAAGTTGACCGTATGTGAGGTTCTCAATATCCGAGACTGCAGGTTTGTCTGCATAATGTTTCATACAGTTTTCCCACATTGCTGTGACATTTCTGTAAACTTTGATTTTGGCAAGTGACGCAATATCCGTGTACTTGTCAAAAGAATGATTGTCTGCCTTAATAATCATCTTTTCCTCCTGTCTGCATGACAGATGTCCGTTATCTGCATGCAGAAAATTTTTTAACACCTGATCAGAATCGTACAACCGAGAGGTTATCCGGCCAATGTTTCCTAGCGTAGGCATTAACAGACAGAGGTCTATGGGAGACACGTTTTTGGATA
>JAKSPF010000084.1 GCA_024405065.1 Sphaerochaetaceae bacterium
AAATGTCTGGGAAACACTGGTTCGTCCCGGAAAAAAAAACAGGGATTTTCAGGTTACCGATATAGATGAAATTACGGAAGACGGAAGTACGGACTGTGTTGTTGAATGTATCGGCGGGACAGATGATGCCTACGGTTTTGTAAAATCCTGTCTTGAAGCAGGTAAACATGTTGTGACATCAAACAAGGCTTTGGTGACATCTTACGGAACAGAACTTGCAGAACTTGCCCGTTCAAAGGGAGTTGGTTTTCTTTTCAGTGCGGCGTGCGGAGGTGCTGTGCCGGTGCTTCACAACATAAGTGTTGCCAAACAGACCGACTCTGTTTTAAGCGCCGGCGGAATTCTCAACGGAACGGTGAATTTCATACTTTCCAATTTGAAAAGCGGAAAATTTACAGATTACGGCTCTGCACTGTGTGAGGCTCGGAGACTCGGCTATGCTGAAGCAGATCCTTCTGCGGATGTAAGCGGTCTTGATACTTTGAGGAAGGTGATGCTTATTTCAGCAGTGGCTTTCGGTAAACTTCCGGTGAAGGGAACCTGTTGTGAAGGTATTGAAAACTACGATGTTTTTGCAGGTTGCAAATACGGTACGGGAGAGGATTCTGCTTTCAGTGATTGCTGCGTGAAACTTATCGGCAGATGCGGGCTGAACGCTGACGGTTCCGTGTATACCTATGTTGAGCCTTGCATTGTGAAGCAGTCATCCGTGTTTGCAGGAGTGAATCAGAACTTCAATTTTGCGTTTTATGACGGTAAGAATTGCGGGCGCATAGGCCTTTCCGGGCAGGGTGCGGGGCGTTACCCCACTGCATCTGCCGTTCTGCGTGACCTTACTGCCCTTGCACAGGGACAGAGGGAGATGCTCGGTGAGTGCTCTCAGGTTTGTGCGGACAACTCAAAGGTAATTCACAGATACGTTGTCTGTGAAGATTCAAAGTGCAGAATAACAGATGTGATTTCCGTAACGGAGATGCATGAAAAAATAAGAGAACTGAGAAAAAAGGGCGGCAAAGTGTTTTTTGCTGCAATAGAGGAATAAGATGCTGAAAGTAACAAAATTCGGCGGTTCTTCCGTTTCTGATGCAAGTCAATTCCGGAAAGTTAAAGCAATAATAGAGTCTGATGAATCACGCAGGATTGCGGTGATTTCCGCCGCAGGGAAGAGAAACAGTGAGGATCACAAACTCACGGATTTGCTTTATCTGTGTCATGCACACCTCACATACGGGGTATCGTGTGACGAAATTTTTAATACAATAGCAAGCCGTTTCATTGAAATAAGGGATGAACTCGGACTTTCTTTCAGAGTTGAGGATGAAATTGATGCAATCCGTAAGAGTCTCAACAGAGATATGTCTGTTGATGAGCTTGTTTCACGGGGTGAATACCTCACTTCACGTCTTATGGCAGAATTTTTAGGTTTTCATTTTCTTGATGCCCGTGACTGCATCTTCATGGACTATGACGGCAGTTTTGATATGGTGAAAATAAGCAGTGCTGTTTCAGAGGCTCTTGCGGAATACGGTAATCTTGTGATTCCCGGTTTTTACGGAAGAATTCCGTCCGGAAAAGTCAGGGTAATGAGCAGGGGTGGAAGTGACATAACCGGTGCACTTGCGGCTTCTGCGATTAAGGCGGATGTCTATGAAAACTGGACGGATGTCAGCGGTATTCTCATGGCAGATCCGCGCATAGTGAAAAATCCGAGACCTATTTCCCGCATTACTTACGGCGAACTCAGGGAACTTGCCTTCATGGGTGCATCCGTGCTTCATGAGGATGCGGTGCAACCGGTGAGAGAGTCCGGAATTGCCCTGAACATAAGGAATACCAATGAGCCGGACAACCCCGGTACGCTGATAGTTGAAAGGATTGACGGTGACAGCAAAGAAGACGGGCGGTTCATTACAGGTATTGCCGGACGGCGGAACTTTGACATAATCACAGTGGTGAAACACAATATGGACTGTAATGAAGGTTTGAGAAAAGTTCTGAAGATTCTTGATCAGAACAACACTCCTGTGGAGCATATTTCAATGGGACTTGATTCTTTTGCATTTGTGATTTCACAGGCTGCAGTAGGAAACAGGCTTGACGGTGTTGTGGCTGAAATACGGAACGCAATCAGTCCCGATGATATCAAGATACGTGACGGTATTGCCCTTGTGGCTGCGGTAGGAAGAAAAATGGGGTTCAGACCCGGTATTTCCGGTAAACTGTTCAAGGCTCTGGGAGAAAACGGGGTAAACATCAGAACAATAGCACAGGATGCAGATGAACTTTCAATCATAGTAGGTGTTGAAAACAGTCAGTATGAAACTGCCGTCCGTGTTCTGTATGAAGGTTTTGCGGGGTGACCGACAGAGCCGGTTCGCCTAAAAGGAGTTGTTATGAAAAACGGTTACAATATAGCGGTACTCGGAGCAACGGGAGTTGTGGGTCGTCAGATGATTGATGCTCTTGAAGAGTACAAAATTCCGGTGGCAAAGCTTGTTTTACTCGCAAGTGCTTCAAGTGAGGGCAAAAAAAGTCCGTTCAACGGAAAAGAGATTACCGTGAAGAAGGCTGATGAAAACAGCTTTAATGGTATGGATTTTGTTTTGGGTGCGGTGGAAAACGCTCAGGCAAAGTATTTTGCACCTCACATTGTAAAATCCGGTGCTGTTTTCATTGATAACAGTTCTGCATTCAGGATGGATGACGGTGTGCCTCTTGTGATTCCTGAGATCAACGGTGAAGATGCAAAGACAAACAGCGGAATCATATCAAATCCAAATTGTTCAACAATAATCACTCTCATGGCGATTGCCGGTCTTGCGGCATTGTCTCCGGTAAAAAGTATTATTGCAAGTACATATCAGGCGGTTTCCGGTGCAGGGAAAAAGGGTCTTGAGGAACTTGAGTCTCAGATTGCCGCTCTTTCCGAAGGTGAAAAGCCTGTGTATTCAACATTTCCTCACCAGATTGCAATGAATGTGATTCCGTTTATAGGTAAAGATACGGGTAATGCCTACACCTCGGAGGAAATGAAACTTCAGAATGAAAGCCGTAAAATTCTTCACCTGCCGGCTCTTAAAGCCTCGTGTACGTGTGTGCGGGTTCCGGTGATGAGAAGTCACTCAATCTCTGTTGCCGTCCGTTTTGAAAGGAAAATCACCGTAAGTGAGGCACAGAAAGCAATCCGTGATTTTCCCGGTTGTCGTCTGATTGAGGACTATGAAGGACGTTGTTATCCTACACCCCTTGATACGAGTAATCAGGATCTTGTGTGGATAGGACGTATCAGGGAGGATCTTACGGATGAGAACGGTCTGCTTTTGTGGTGTTGCGGTGATCAGGTAAGAAAAGGTGCAGCCGTAAATGCCGTTCAGATTTTGCAATTACTCATCTGATTCGTTATTATTGTATGGAGGAGCGTAATTATGAGTATCAAAGCAGACAGGGTTTTCAACAATGCAAAAGTGTATTCAGTATCAATGGACGGGAAAGAAACACGGGCACAGGCGGTTGCCGTAAAGGACGGAAAGATAGTTTTTGTCGGAACGGATGAGCAGGCAGGGAAATGGATCGGTCCGGACACAGAGGTCTGTGACTGTCACGGGGGAAGTTTGTTACCCGGTTTCGGAGATGCTCACATGCACTTCAGCATTTCTGTCAGAAGGTTCGGTGTTGTTGATCTGAACAGTATTGTTTCCGATTACAGCAAAACAACGCCTGATGAAGTGATTGAAATAATCCGAAAGCGTGTTAAAGATTTTGCGGAAATTCACCCTGACGCAGCGGTGATTCACGGTTCAGGGTGGGATCGTGCTTGGTTTACCGGTGCATTGCAGGGTATTGCAAGACCGTTTACAAGACATGATATTGATGCCGTAGTTCCGGATAAACCGGTAGTACTTGACAGTTTCTGCGGTCACGTTTGTTTGCTTAACTCAAAGGCCTTGGAACTTGCAGGGGTGACAAAAGATTATCCTGACCCTCAGGGATTGATAAGAAAGGACAAAGACGGTAACCCTGACGGGTATATTCAGGAACCGGTGATGATAGCCCCGATTTGTGAAGCAATTCCCGGTTTTCAGTTTTCAGATGAAGAATTCAAAAACGGTATGCTGGATGCTCAGAAGCTTTTTATTTCAAGAGGCTACACTCTTGTTGCGGACTGCATGAAGACAGATGCCGCATATAAAGCGCTTATGGAACTTGCAGAGGGTGACAGACTCAGAATGAGGGTGAGGGGCGTTTTCAACTGTAACAATGCCACTGCAAAAAAAGATTTGGAATATGCTGTTGCAAACCGCAATAAGTTTAACTGCGATGATGTAATGGGTATTGATACGGTAAAGTACTTTGTTGACGGCAATCTTGCAATGTGTGAGCCGTATGCACCGGAATACTGCAAAAAGGCAGGTATCCCTGAGGACTACCGTGATCCTCTGCTTTGGAAAGAGGAAGACCTTATGAAATCAATGGAGGATTTCCAGAAAGCAGGTTTTAATATTCACGTGCATGCAATGGGTGACTACGGACTGAAATACACGGTTGACTGTATGGAAAATGCGCAGAGGAAGTATAATAAAGACGGTAAGTTGAGAAACATCATTGCACATTGTTCTTACGTGAAGGATGAAGATAAAAAGAGGATGGGCGATAATCACATAATTGCAAGTATCCAGCCCGAATGGGAATCTGAGAACGGTGAGTCAGGCTCTGAACTTGCAAGGATGCTCGGTGTTGAACGTCACAGAAGGACATACCCGAACAAAAGTCTTGTTGATGCCGGTGTTGTGTGTGCTTACGGTTCTGATTTTACGGTCGGGTTGCCGGATGCTCTTGCCGGTATCCAGACAGCACTTACCCGCCGTATCTGTCAGACAAATGTTTTGTATGAAGCATATAAAAACACGAAGCCGTACATGCCTGAAGAATGTGTGACTTTGAAAGAGGCAATAAAGGCTCATACAATCAATACCGCTTACCAATTCCATCTGGAAAATATAACAGGTTCAATTGAAACAGGTAAATCAGCGGAGCTGGTTCTTTTGAATAAAGACATAGAGGCTGTGCCTACAGAGGAGATATGTCTTATCAAGGTTGTGGAAACCGTTTTCAAGGGTGAAACTGTCTTTAAGGCCGAACCGTGAAAAATCTGTTTTCTTTGGATGATTTTATTGCTGCGGCAATAAGCGGCATAGGTTACGGATTGGGATATTACGTTCCGGAACGCTTGGGTTGGCATCCCGTTATTGCTCTTGCTGTCTGTATGGTTTCCGGCGGTTTTCTTGACTATGCTGTACACAGAATGCTTCACCGCAGATTCCTGCAAAACAGCACTGCTGCAAAATTTCTGTTGGTTGTTTTTTTTGTTGCCTTGCTTTTTGCAGTCAACGGATTGAGTTATGTATATTTGGGTATCAGTCTTTTCGGCAGTTACATTGAATGTATAATCTGGGTTGTTGCTTTTGAACTATTGGGGCTTGCTGTTTCCTCTGTCAGAAAATTCAGCAGAAAAAGGCGAATCCGGAGGAAGTACGGAATATCTCCGTCTCTGTTTGTTTTTTCTGAAAAAGAAAGCAACAGGATAGGTGTTCTTAACGGTGAAAACAGGAAAATTGACGGTGATTATGACAAATCACTTGCCGTACAGACTATTACCGGAACTTTTGTAGGCAAAAAAAAAGGCGGTGTTGTGTCATATCTTGGGTTTCCCTATGCATCGCCGCCTACGGGAACTCTCAGGTGG
>JAKSPF010000085.1 GCA_024405065.1 Sphaerochaetaceae bacterium
TGACCCTTCAAGCAAAAACTCCGAATTCAGAGCATTGATACTCTGAGGATCAGCTTCCAGTTCAAAGTAGACATAGTGACCCTTGTCCTGTTTCCTGATTTCATAAGCGAGGCTTCTGACCCCGTTATCTTCCTGCTTCGTGACATTCACGGAAGCACCTGCGAATGCTTTGGTTACTGTTTCCAGACCTTTGGCTGTCTTTTCTTCGTTCGCATCAAAGATGACAGTGAACTCATAATTTCTCATCGTTCCTCCTTACGGACTAAAATGTGAACCGTCAACGACGGGTAAAGAGGCAAGATAAAAATATCACTTATCAACGGTAAAAGTCAACATTCAGCCTCTATATTCAAAACAAGCAAGCATTTGCTAACAACCACTTAAGCAACGGGTTTTGAAAGTTGCTCTTATGTTTTTTTCAGTCAAACTTCAGATGTTTAATTGACTCAATTTCGTCACGAAGTATCGCTGCACGCTCAAACTCAAGGTCTTTTGCAGCCTTAAGCATCTCTGATTCAAGCTCTTTTATGTACTTTTTCCGTTGTGAACCGTCAAGGAGATTGTAACCGGATTTTCTGATTTTTATGTCATCTTCTTCGTTCTGCACTGCATCCTGATGCTCGTGTTCAAGGATATCCTCAACAGCCTTCTTTATCGTCTGAGGAGTGATGTTGTGCTGTCTGTTGTACTCCATCTGAATTTTCCGGCGACGTGCTGTTTCCGATATTGTTTCCTCCATTGCCTCGCTCATACGGTCTGCATACATCAGAACTCTGCCTTTTGCGTTTCTTGCTGCCCTTCCGGCTGTTTGAATCAGTGACGTAGTACTCCTCAGAAAACCGATTTTGTCAGCATCAAGAATTGCAACAAGAGCAACCTCAGGAAGATCAAGACCTTCTCTCAGGAGGTTGATTCCGACAAGAACGTCAAACTCACCTGCACGCAGGTCACGCAAAATCTCCACACGCTCAATGGTCTCTATTTCCGAGTGGAGGTATCGGACACGCACATTTTTGGAACTGAAAAAATCAGCAATATCCTCTGCCATACGTTTTGTAAGCGTAGTAACCAGAACTCTCTCACCGTGCTCTGTACAACGTTTGATTTCCCCATACAAATCCTCAATCTGTCCTTCTGAAGACCTTACTTCAATCTGAGGATCAAGAAGTCCTGTAGGACGGATTATCTGCTCCACAATCTGTGAAGAAAGCTCCTTTTCCGTTTTTCCCGGAGTTGCACTGACAAAAATGCGCTGTCCGGCAACAGAATCAAACTCGTCATACTTCAGCGGTCTGTTATCAAGAGCAGAAGGAAGACGGAAACCGTATTGCACCAGATTTGCCTTTCTGCTGTGATCTCCCTCATACATTGCACCTATTTGAGGCAAAGTCACATGAGACTCATCTATGAATGTCAGAAAATCAGGCTGGAAATAATCCAGAAGAACGGCAGGACGTTCACCGGGAGCCCTGTTGCTGAGGGGTCTTGAGTAATTTTCTATGCCGCTGCAGTAACCTATTTCCTGAAGCATCTCAAGGTCATATTCAACCCGTGTCTTGATGCGTTCCGCCTCAAGAGGTCTGCCCGTTGCCATAAAATTTTCGTACTGTTCCTCCATCTCCGTACGTATTCTTGAAAGAGCTGCCGTTACCTGCTCCTTAGGCATAACAAACTGTTTTGCAGGATATAGGGTAAATGCCTGCTGAGTATTCTGTTTCTCGCCGCTCACGGGATCAAACCACTGAATTGTGTCCACGGTATCCCAGTCAAGTGTAATTCTGACGGCATTCTCAAGGTATGGAGGCCAAATATCTATTACATCTCCGTGCGCCCTGAAGGTTCCGTGTTCAAGCACAACATCATTGCGTTCATACTGCATCCTTGTAAGTTGCTCAAATTCTACGGCATGTCTGAACGGCATACCCGTACGGAATACATGCGTCATATCACGCAGAGAAACAGGATTTGCCAGTGAAAAAATACACGAAACGGTTGCAACAACTATCACATCGCGTCTTTCCATAAGTGAAAATGAAGCAGACAAACGCATCCTGTCTATTTCCTTGTTTATGTCAGCATCTTTTTCTATATACAGATCCTTGCCCGGAACATATGCTTCCGGCTGATAATAATCGTAGGTTGACACAAAGTACTCAACCCTGTTTTCCGGGAAAAAGGACTTGAACTCACGGAAAAGCTGAGCGGCAAGAGTCTTGTTATGAGAAAGAATCAGAGTCGGTCTTTGAACCTTCTCTATTATTTTTGCCATTGTGTATGTTTTTCCGCTACCGGTAACACCTTTCAGAGTTTGGTACTTATTTCCATCAAGCACCCCCTGTGAAAGCCGATCAATGGCTTGTTGCTGGTCTCCTGAAGTGTCAAACGGAGCATGAACAACAAAAGGTTTGTCAACCCACTGTACTGCTCCGTGTATGTTTGAAACAGTTTCACCGCCCCATGATAAATCAAGCTTCACTTCTTCGTTCTGCATTATCTGTTAATCCAACCGACATTTTCCGAATTTCTCTCAACAAGTTTCACATTCACAGTCTTAACCGTTCCGTTTCTGTTTATCTCAACATTCACCTTTTCTCCGGGTCTTGTATTTGAAAGTGCAGTAAACAGATCCGAATATTCCTCGGTTTTTGTTCCGTTTACCGAAGTAATTACATCTCCCCCGAGAAAAATAAGACTGTCCCCGTATCTCACCTGATTGGTACCTCCTCTGATACCTGCTTCTTCAGCTTCACCGTGAGGAACAACCTGACTTACAAGAATACCCCTGTTGACCTTCAGCCCCGCATACTCAACAATCTGCCGTGAAAGTTGAACAGGAACAATATCAAGCCATCCTCTGTTGACCTTACCGAACCTGATCAAATCCTGCGACGATGCACTTGCCGTATTTGAAGCAACGGCAAAATTCATTCCCATTCCGGTACCGGCAGAAGAATATATTGAAGTGCTTATTCCTATAACCCTTCCTCTTGCATCCAGAAGCGGTCCGCCGGAATTTCCCGGATTTATAGGAGCATCGGTCTGTATCATACCGAGAAGAACCTGTCCCTGTTCATTTCTTATAGGTCTTGAAAGACCTGAAACAATACCGGTAACCATTGTCCTGTCGTATCCGAACGGATTTCCTATCGCAAGAACTTTCTGTCCTACAACAAGAGAATCCGAATCTCCGAACTCAAGAGGTCTGCATACCAGACCGTCAGCTTCTATTTTTATCACGGCAATATCATTTTCATCGTCTGTACCTGTGAGTTGCGCATTGTGGACAGAACCGTCAGAAAGAGTGACTTTAATCTCTGATGCCCCCGAAACCACATGTTTGTTTGTGAGGATATAACCTTCATCCGAAATAAAAAAACCGCTTCCTACCCCGTTCTCAGGCATAACATCAAGAAAAGAAGAAACATTGCTTTCCACTACTGTACTTATGTGAACAACAGAACTCTGGACAACGGCATAGACTGATATATTCTGCAATTCATCAGCACTGTAAGTCCATGAAGCACTGTCTCCCTGAAACAAAGTTACCCCGCGTTCGCCGTAAAAAATATTATCCACAGGAACACCGGCCATTTCCAAAAGTCCCTTCTCTCCGGAAACACCCAGAACTTCCTGCATTGCAGTTCTCAATTCCCTCTCTCTTTGGTGGGATTTTATAGATGAAGTCCATAGAATCAAGGCTGCAAGTATAGCCGAACCGACAATACAACACAAAACTACAGCGGCAATTCTCAAAGATTTTTTTCTGAGATTCATAGGTCAAATACTACTGAATATTCAGGAAAATGGGCAAGAAGATTGTAACTGTCTTTTTCACCCAAAATAAAACAGGCAGTTGAGAGTGCGTCGCAGATTATTCCTTCAGGTCCGGTGACTGCCACAGCTTTAAGTCCGTTCTGCACAGGCATTCCGGTTCCTGCATCAAAAATATGGCAATAGGTTACCCCTTCGCTACAAAAAAAACGTTCATAAGAGCCGGAGGTAACCACACAACCATCTGTCACATCAACGGTTTTTGAATATGTACCTCTCAGACCGTCCGGATCCTGAAGACCTATTCTGAATGCCTTACCGTCAGGTCTGCAACCCACACAGCAGATATTTCCTCCAAAGTTTATCAAAGCGGAACTCACTTTTGATTTTCTGAGAATTTTTGCAGCTTCATCTGCCGCATACCCCTTTCCGTATGCACCTAAATCAAGTTTTTTTTCCGTGAGAGCCTTTTGTATTTCTTCTGCTGAAGGAACACGTGCATTTTCAGTTCCTATTCCCCACAGTTCAGTTACAGCTCCCAAATATGGACTAAGCGCACCTCCCGTGAGCTCATAAAACCGTGTAGCAACATCAAGAACAGAAAGAGTATCGGAATCAAAAGAGACACTCTCACCTGCGTTAAAACGCCCCACAGTTGAATCGGGAATATTTGCACTTATGTGATTTTCTATCTCTGACATCCTTGACCAGATGTTGTCAAAAATTTCATTGCTGTCCTTCGTTTTTCCGTAAAGAGTCACGGAACAGAGAGTACCGAAGCAATACCTTTCCGAAACTTTTTTTGAATCGGAACAGGAAGTAAAGAGGAACAATACAGAGACAGACAACAAAATCAAGAGAAAAGATAATTTAGCGTTTTTTTTCATTGTCTGCATCAATAAGAGCATCCGCTATGACATCCGGATTATCATCAGGCGAGCCGGCAAAAACCCGTGCATCAACAGTTTTGAGTGCTTTTTCCGTTTCCGACAGCTGAAAAGAATCTGAAACCACTGCAGGACTGATATAAACGGCATTTATATCACAATTTGAAGAAAATGCACTTTCCAGTCTTTTTCTGTCAACTTTACTTTCTGCATCTCCGCTGTTGCAGAATATCGGATCAAACATAACGCAGTTGTCTATAAGATTTTCAAGAATTTTCAAATCATCATCGGAAGATGTCAGCGGTCCCAAAAATGAAACCGCTGCATCCTTCTTTGAAAGACGCAGCGCCATATCCAATGCATAATGCCTGTCACCGATACAAACAATCATAAGTTGCCCGTTTTTGCAAGTTGTTTTGCCCAAGAGTCCTTAAGCGTGACAGTCCTGTTGAAAACAAGATGATCCGGCTTTGAATCATAATCCGGAGTAAAATATCCGCTTCTTATAAACTGAAGATAATCACCGGGATTGAAGTCCTTCACAGACGGCTCTATCTTGGCACCGTTCAGTACAACCAAAGACTTGGGATTAAGATCGTCAAGATAGTTACCTGTCTCACCTCCGGGATATTCTGCGGAAAAAAGTTTGTCATACAGACGAACCTCTGCATCAACCGCATACGAACAGCTCACCCAGTGACTTGTTCCCTTCACTTTTCTCCCGTCAGGAGTTTCACCACCTCTGCTCTGAGGATCATATGTACAGTGAATCAAAGTCACCTTACCGCTACTGTCTTTTTCAAAGGAAGTTGCAGTAATGTAATAAGCTCCCTTCAACCTGACCTCGTTTCCTATATAGAGACGATGATAACCTTTGGGAGGATTTTCCGCAAAATCTTCACGCTCAATCCAGATTTCCCTTGTAAAAGGCAACTTTCTGGTTCCGGCAGAAGAGTCTTCAGGATTGTTTTCCGTTTCAAAGTATTCTGTTTTGCCCTCAGGAT
>JAKSPF010000086.1 GCA_024405065.1 Sphaerochaetaceae bacterium
AGGATTTAGGTTCCTATGGGCAACCGTGAGGGTTCAATTCCCTCCATCCGCAAACGCGGAAAAACAGAGATTGCCTCTGTTTTTCTGTGTTTATACAGGATTCCAGACAGGGAATTATCAAAAAAGCGTTTTAAACCGTAAAGGCAAGTTCAGAATTCATGAATGGAATTTTGCAATTGGCTCCAAGCATCTAAAAATTTTATGAGTCAAAGCCAAAAAAATATTGATTAGAAAAGTTCATGTGCTAGAATATAATTCTAAAAATGTTTAGCGGTTATTCTTTAAGGAGGAATAATATGAAAAAATTTACAGCAGTACTGCTCGTTTTAGTTCTTTCATTGGCATTCGTATTTGCCAACGGTGGAACTGAAGCAAAAGAACAGTCAGAAGTTCAGAAAATCATTGCTCAGGCACAGAACATGAGCTTTGAAGAGCTTGCAAAGAAAGCTATTGAAGAATCAAACGGAAAGAAATTCTACGGTGTCGGAAACTCATCACGTGGTAAATCAGCTCTCCCTCTCTTCATTGATGCTCTCAAGAAAATTGATCCGAGCTACAATATGGAGTTTGAATGGCAGCAGCCTAAAAACAACAAGATATTTGATCAGCTCACAGCAGACTCTCTTAAAGAAAAGGGAACATTTGCAATGACACTTATTCAGGATGGTAACCAGATTGAATCAAAGATGGTCCAGACAGGTGTTCTTGACAGATTCCTTCCGAAAGAGTGGATGGAAGCAAACGGATACAAGGCCGGTGAATATGCAGGTTATCTCCCACTCCAGACTCTCAACAAAGTTTTCGAATTCAATAACGTAAACGGCAAGAAGTATGACAACTTCTGGGATTTCGTTGCTGAAGGCGAACACGGTCTGGTCATGGGTCTCGATTCAGAGCCTGTAGGAAAGAACTTCCTTTACATGCTCACAGCTCCGAAGTATGCAAAGCTTGTTAAAGAATCTTATGATGCTCTTTCTGCTTCAGAAAAAACATATTTTGACAAGACTATCAACGAAGTTGCTCAGGATGCAAAAGATCTTGGTCTTGATGAAAACGGAAAGTATGCTCTTGCATGGATTAAGCTCTGGGTCAATTCATTCTCAGAACAGACAGATGATGGTCCTATCTGTAATATTCTTGTTGACAAGAGTGCTGCAGGCCAGTTCGGTCTTATTGTTTATTCAAAGCTCCGCTCTGTTACAGAATCAGCAACAGTTTCAAAGAAGAACGTTACAATTGCAGCTTATCAGCCAGATTACAAGGGAATCGGCGGATACGGCTATTGCCACTACCTCTTTGTTACAGACAACTCTCCGCTTCCATGGACAGCTTGTGCTTTCATTGCTTACATGACAGAAACAGTTGACGGTTTCAGCGCATGGGGCAAGGACATGGGCGGATACTCAAGCAACCCAGTTGTTGCAGCAGGTACAGATGCAAAGTTCCAGCACAAAGAAGTTGATGGTGACCTCGGATACGATTGGTGGGTAAATAAAGGAAAGCTCGTTCTTGAAGATCCTGAATACTGTTCATCAGTTGCATTCACAGTTGGTTCTTGGATTGAACTTCTCTGATAGAGAATTTCAGTTTTTCTGAATAAACGGCGTCCCCGAGCGGGTCTCGGCGGACGCTTTTTTCAAAATAAAGGAAATTTTTATGAAAGAAACTGCTCTTACTGCAAGTAAGTGGACAATTACGTGGAATAAGATAAAAACATTTTTATCCAAACCTTATAACGTAATCTTACTTGCAATGGGAATTGTTGTGACTTTCTCTACAATTGCCCCTATCGTTGCAATTTTCAGAGATACTCTCAAAATTCACCCGGGTACAATAGATGCCCATCTTACCAAAAAATCAAGCGGTTTTACCCTAATCAATTATGTAGATCTTTTTACAAGTAAACTTGCAATAGTCAATCTTTGGAGACCGCTTTTGAACACAGTTCTTCTTGCCGTCGGAACTTGTATTGTGGCAATCATCTTCGGTGGTGTTGTTGCATTCCTGGTAACCAGAACAAACATGAAATTGAAGAAATATATTTCTTCAATTTTCATTTTCCCATACATAATGCCGCAGTGGACTCTGGCAGTTGTTTGGCAAAACCTGTTCAACTCAAATGCAGTAACAGGAACATCAAACGGACTTCTTACTTCACTGACCGGTTTAACAATGCCTTTATGGTGGTGTAAGGGGCTTTTCCCAAGCTTGATGGTTTTGGGAATGCACTATGCACCATTTGCATATATTCTTATCGGAGGTATTTTCAAAAACATGGATGCAAACCTCGAAGAGGCTGCAACAATTCTTGATACTCCCAAACCGAAAATCATGTTCCGTGTAACACTTCCTATGGTAAAGCCGGCAATTTTATCAACAATTTTGCTTGTCTTCGGAAGTGCCATGGGTTCTTATCCTGTTCCGCATTATCTCGGCCTTTCAACCCTCTCTACAAAGTATTTTGAAATGAATATCAAATACACGGGAGAAGCCAGTATTCTTGCAATTGTAATGATGCTCTTCGGTGTTGCAATCATGCTTTTAAATCAGATATCACTTACAAGCAGAAAAAACTACACCACAGTTTCCGGAAAGAGTGGACAGATTTCAAAGAGCAATCTCGGAAAATCAGGAAAATATGTTATTGCCGTTATACTTGTAATACTTACATTCTTTACAAGTATTTTCCCAATTATTTCATTTGCATTTGAAACATTCCTGCCAAACCCGGGTGACTATTCTTTCCTTTATACAGGAGACATAAGCAACCTTACAACCAAGTGGTGGGCAACAAAGGAAAACATTACCGAAAACGGCATGTACGGTCAGTTCGGTATGCTCTATAACCCGACTATCTGGACCGCTTTCAAAGGTACATTCCTTGTTGCAATAATGTGTGCTCTTTTAGCAGGAACTTTGGGAACTCTGATTGGTTATGCCGTATCCAAACAGCGCAGAAGCAAGTGGGCAAATTATGTTAACAGCATGGCCTTCCTGCCTTATCTTATGCCTTCTGTTGCAGTAGGTGTTGCATTCTTTGTTTTGTTCTCCGGTGAGAAACTGAATCTTTACAATACTTATACACTTCTGATTATTACCGGTACTGTAAAATACATTCCGTTTGCATCAAGAAGCGCTCTCAACAGTATGCTTCAGCTTTCAGGAGAAATAGAAGAAGCTGCAATTATTCAGGATATTCCGTGGATAAAAAGAATGACCAGAATCATTATTCCGATTCAGAAAACTTCCATCATAAGCGGTTACTTGCTGCCGTTTATGACTTGTCTCAGAGAGCTGAGCCTGTTCATGCTGCTCTGTGTACAGGGATTCATTCTTTCAACGACACTTGACTACTTTGACGAAATGGGTCTTTACGCTTTCTCTAGCGGAATCAACCTTATTCTCATAGTAACAATTCTTATCTGCAACGGTCTAGTAAACAAGGCAACCGGAGCAAGCCTTGACAGTGGTATAGGAGGTTGATTATGCCGCAGATTAAACTTGAACATATTAATAAAAGATGGGGAAAATTCTACGCTGTAGATGACCTCAACCTTACAATAGATAACAATGCATTTGTAACACTTCTGGGACCTTCCGGATGTGGAAAAACAACAACTCTCAGAATGATTGCAGGACTTGAAACTCCTACAACAGGAAAGATTACAATCGGTGACAGAGTAGTATTTGACAGCTCTAACGGAATCAATGTTCCTGCAAATAAGAGAAAGGTCGGATTCCTTTTCCAGAACTATGCTCTTTGGCCGAATATGACTGTTTACCAGAATATTTCTTTCGGTCTTTCAAACATCAAAGAAGAACTTCCGAAAATTGATTTTGAAGCAAAAAACAATGCACGTCTTGTTGCAATTTTAAAGAGACCTTCAGATGTGGTTAAGGTTGTAGAAGAATGTAAAGACAAAACCGGAAAAATTGATGAAAACCGTGCAGTGTTAAAGCTCATTGATTTCTTTACAATTTCCCAGTACACAGCTAAAAAACTATTTGCAATGCATCTTGAAAACAAGCCTGATGTAAAAGCTATATCAGAAGATTTAAATGCAAAAGTTGAACAGGCTTTAAAAGCAAATTCACTAAACGATAAATTTGAATTCACAGAGAACGGAAAAGTTGTAAAGGCTGTAAGAAAACTTACAAAAGAAGAAATTGATCTTTCTGTAAGAAGAGTTTCAAGAATTGTAAAGATCGGAATGTTTATGGATCGTTATCCGGCTGAACTTTCAGGTGGTCAGCAGCAGAGAGTTGCAATAGCCAGAACTCTTGCTCCTGAACCGTCTGTACTATTCATGGATGAACCGCTATCAAACCTTGATGCAAAACTCAGACTTGAGATGAGATATGAACTTCAGCGACTTCATGTAGAAACCGGTTCAACATTTGTTTATGTAACACACGATCAGATGGAAGCTATGACACTGGCAACACAAATCTGTCTTATTAATAATGGTGTTTTACAGCAGTATGATGCTCCTCTCAAAGTTTACAATGAACCGAACAATCTCTTTGTTGCAGACTTTGTAGGTAATCCTTCTATCAACTTCATCGATGCAAAAGGCAAACAGAACGAGAAGGGCGAAATAGTTTTATCTGCACTTGGTAATTATAACTTAACCTTCAAGGCAAATTCCAAACTGGATCTTGATGCCTGGTTTAAGGAACGAGACTCAGAGGCCAAAAAAGAAGCAGAAGCACTTAAGAAAAAAGCATCTGAAAAAGGCTATGTTGAAAAGGGCAATAAAGACGAAACTTTCAAGTATCACATAGCCAAAGTTGAAGAAGAAGATGACTCTCTTAAAGATGATCCTGTTCTTACAAACGAAGACTTTGTTCTTGGTATAAGGCCTGAATTTGTCAATGCTTCTGACAAGGGAAAAATTGAAGGAGAAATTTACGGTGCTATGCCTACGGGTATGGAAAGTACAATTAAAATCCGCGTAAACGAATTCCTTCTTACCGGAGTTGTATTCGGAAGTACTGTTTTTAAACTCGGCACAAAAGTAAATGTTGACTTTGCCGGAAAGAATGCAATGCTGTTTGACCGTAAGAGCGGCAGGTGTATTGCACTCGGTTCAATAAGCGTAAAATAAAAAAACAATCAGTTTATCAAGGGTAAAGAGGGCTGTAACAAAAGTCAGGATTTCTGACTTAGGGTTGCAGCCCTCTCTTATTTTTACCAAGGAGAGATATTAGGGACGTATCTCAATCTCATTATAATTGCGACTTTTTAGCTATTTTTAAGTCTAAAATACGCTTTACGGAAGAAGAGCCTTGTCTGAAGAGCAAATTCCGTAATTATTGTTCCGGTTACGGAACTTGGCCATCTGTAAGATGGTTACTTCCGTAAATAATTATAAAACCATACCAAAACTGTTAAAAAAAGTTAAAATCTGATAGTTTTTTACGGAACAAAGCTATATATTGCGTTTCCACTTCCGTAAACAGGAATTATATGCTGAATAAGTGCTGTAAAATCTATTGGTTTCATGTAAGTTGATATCTTCTTATGTTCTTCTGACATTAAACACTGAAAAACAGAGATTGCCTCTGTTTGTCGGTGTTTACATAGGATTCAGGACTGGGAATTGAACCGGAGCGTAAAGACAAACAGCGCCACTTGAG
>JAKSPF010000087.1 GCA_024405065.1 Sphaerochaetaceae bacterium
AATTGGCTCTTATATATTGAAGAAACTGTCAAAAGCCTGCTTTGCTTTTTGCGATGAAAGTGAGGGATCAGGTTTTGAGTAAGGTTTATCCGAAAGACTGAAGCTTTCACAGAAATTCGGACGGTTCTTATCTTTCACAAGCTCGTCAACATTCTCATGACAGTCATAATGAGCACCGGGTTGATAGAACCTGCAGTTAATACAAGTGTGCTTTTCAAACTCAACCATCTCAACCTCACAGGTGAAGTTTTGCTCCAAAATCAGCCATTTGACCGTCTGTATATTTTTCATGGGTAAAACCGAATTTCAAACCGTCATTCTGATAACGTGGGATTACATGAATATGGATGTGAGGCACTTCCTGTCCGGAGGCAGGATCATTATTTATCAGAATATTTGAACCGTCACATCCGAGAACCTCACGCTGTTTTGCTTCAACCTTCTTTGCGATACAGATCATATGGCTGAGTACATCTTCAGGGCATTTCCCCATGCTTGGGTAAGGATTTCTTGAAATAACAAGTGAATGCCCTTTGTGAATGGGATTAATATCCAAAATCACAACACACATATCATCTTCATAGATTTTTGTGCTCGGAATTTCTCCGGCACATATTTTGGTAAAAACAGTTTCCATAATATTTCTCCTGTTTCAGAAATTGTAATTCACATAAAAACGCTTATCAAGTTATATATGAGTTTCATCAAACATATCACTCAGAATACGGCGGAATTCGGAGTCATCCTGTTTGAGAACCTTTGATCCGCGTGTTATTTTACAAAGTGAAACTTCCATATCTTTTGCAATTGTACGCTGTGATGTACCTCTGAAACTTTCCTTCATAAGATACCAACGTTTTGCAATGTCCGTAAGTTCTGCCGATGTAAACAATTCTCCGAAAAGACGGCGAATACGGCACTTATCCGTTTCCTGTGCAAAAATTTCAACAAGTTCACTCAAATTATCCATTTTTTCCCCTTTATTATCAGTTTTCCGAAAGTACCGAAGTAAACTGACTGCGGTAAAGCCGGCTGTAGAAACCTCCGCGTGCAAGAAGGTCATCATGCTTTCCCTGTTCCACTACATTTCCATTGTCAAGCACAAGTATCATATCAGCATTGCGTATAGTGGAAAGTCTGTGAGCTATTATGAAACTTGTCTTTCCTTTCATCAGATTTTCCATCGCCTGTTGAACAAAATGCTCGGTACGGGTATCAACATTTGACGTTGCTTCATCCAGTATAAGCATCTGCGGATTGCTCATAAAAGCCCTTGCTATTGTAACAAGCTGTTTCTCTCCCTGACTTATATTGTTTGCCTCTTCATTGAGAACAAAATCATAACCTCCCGGAAGAGTTTCAATGAAATGATCTGCACAGGCAAGCCGTGCACATTCACGAACCCGCTTTATGTCAACTTTACCGCTGCCGTCTCCGTAGGCAATATTCTGTGCTATGGTTCCTTTGAAAAGCCACGTGTCCTGCAGAACCATACCGAAATAATCTCTAAGAACATCGCGCGGCAAATCTCTGACATCAATCCCGTCAACAAGGATACTTCCCTTATCTACATCATAAAACCTCATAAGAAGGTTCACTATTGTAGTCTTGCCTGCACCGGTAGGACCGACTATCGCAATTTTCTTTCCTGCCTCAACGTCAAGGTTGAAATTTCTTATAAGCGGTTTATCGGAACTGTAACTGAAATTCACATTCCTGAACTCAACGTGTCCCTGTACGGTTTTGCAGGAAAGATCACCGTCATCTACTTCTTCCGGTTCATCAAGAATTTCAAAAACACGCTCTGCAGCAGCCAATGTTGACTGAAACACGTTGGATATGTTGGCAACTTCCTGTATCGGCTGATTGAACCTCTTTATGTATTGAACAAAAGCCTGTATCCCGCCTATGCCCATGTTACCGGATTTCACCTGAAACGCTCCGACTATTATCACAAATATGTAACCGAGATTTCCTGCAAAACCGGTCAGAGGATGCATCACGGAACTGTAGAAATTACTTTTCCATCCGGCCTCACAGAGCTTATCGTTTATCTTTTCAAATTCATCCACAGCCTTATCACTGTAACCGAATGCCTTGACAACAGAGTGTCCTCCGTACATCTGCTCAACGTGACCGTTCATTTCTCCCAGATATTTCTGATTATTTGAAAAATACTTTTGAGAGTGTTTCACAACCGTTGATATTATGAAAAGACATACAGGAACGGTTACAAGAGCCGCAAGCGCAAGAACAAAGTTTGTAATGAACATCATAACGGTGATGCTTGTCACCGTGAAAAGACTTATCAATGCCTGACTTATACCTTCCTGAAGACTCTGGCTTATTGTATCAACATCATTGGTGATACGGCTCATAACCTCACCCTGAGTCCTTCCGTCAAAGTAACTGAGCGGCAATCTGTCCAGTTTTGCGTTGACACTGCTCCTCAAATCACGGATTATTTTCTGACTCATTCCGGTAAGCATGAAATGCTGAATGAATCTGAACAACGGTGCTGTCACGTGAAAAGCGACCAGAATCATCACAGTGCGTTTTATGGCATTCCAGTCAAACATTCCTGTTTTCACTCCATGTGCCGCAAGAGTTGTTATATTTCCGAGTATACGCGGAGCCATTGTTGATGTGAAAACTCCCACAAACGCAAAAAGAAATGAGATGGAAAAACCTGCGCCGTACGGTTTTATTATTCCTACAAGTTTTTTAAAGGTACTACGAGAGTTTTTTGCTTTTTCCTGTGATTGCATTCCTCTCATTACAGGACCCACAGGTCCCCTTCCCTGAGGTGAAATCATGAATCTCGGACTCATAACGCAAGTTCCTCCTCACTTAATTGACTTGAGGCAATTTCCCTGTACACCGGACAGGTTTCAAGAAGCTCACGGTGAGTTCCCTGCCCTGCTATTCTGCCTTTTTCAAGAACTATTATCTTATCGGCATTCATCACCGTGCTTATTCTTTGGGCAACCACAAGACGGGTCTTTTCTTTTGTTTTTTCATTCCGTTCAAGTGCCTGCCTGAGCTTTGCATCAGTTGCATAGTCAAGTGCAGAAAAGCTGTCATCAAACAGGTAAACTTCACAGTCACGCACTATTGCCCTTGCTATTGAAAGCCTCTGCTTCTGTCCTCCTGAAACATTCTTGCCCCCCTGTGAAACCGGTTCAGACATTCCGTATTCTTTTTCACGAACAAAATCCCATGCCTGAGCGGTTTTGAGTGCATTTTCAAGCTCTTCATCAGATGCGTCTTCGTTTCCGACTCTCAGGTTATCACTGATAGTTCCTGAAAACAGAACACTTCTCTGCGGCACATAAGCGGTACGGCTTCTGAGTTCGTCCATAGCATAGTTGCGAACATCCTGTCCGTCAAAAAAAACAGTACCGGGGGTAACGTCATAAACTCTGAGGACAAGACGCAGGAGAGTTGTCTTTCCGCACCCGGTAGAACCTACAAAAGCAGTCGTTTTTCCGCTGTCTGCAATAAAACTGATATCTGAAAGTACGGGTACGTCCGAACCGGGATAGCAGAAAGTCACATTTCTGAATTCTACAGTACCGCACGATTGTTTTTCATCAGGTACGCAAGGATTTTGAGGATCCGTAATTCTGGGTTTCAAATCAAGAACGGCATTTATCCTTTTTGCACTGACATTTGCTCTTGGCAATATCACCATCAGAATGCTGAGCATCGCAAGGCTCATAAGTATATGAGTTACGTACTGAACAAAACTCATCAGCTGTCCTACCTGCATTGTTCCTGCCTCAATCTGTACCGCTCCGAACCAGCATACCGCAACAATTGTGAGGTTCACCGTCATCATCAGACCGGGCATCATGGAACTTGTGATTCTCATTACTTTAGTGGCAATTCTGCACAGCGAAGCATTTGCATCTTCAAAGCGTTTCTGCTCTGTTTTCTGATTTACAAATGCCCTTATAACACGGGCACCGGAGAGATGTTCACGTAAAAGGTTGTTTATTCCGTCAATTTTCTTCTGCAATTTACCGAACAACTTTGTTGACGATCTGATTATACAGGTGAAGAGCAGAATGAGAAACGGTACAGACAGCAAAATAACGCTTGCAAGTCCTGAGTTTATTGAAAATGTGACAATAAGACTGCCTATGCACATTGCAGGAGCAACAAGCACCATCCTCATTGTAATCACGGTAAGATTCTGCAGCATCGTGACATCATTTGTGTTCCTCACAATCATTGAAGAAACACCTATTTCATTCAGTTCATCCAAAGAAAACAGCTGTGCCTTGCGGAATATATCACCTCTCAGGTTCTTTCCCAAGTATGCGGACACCCTACTTGAAACAAACCCTATGCCGAGCATTGCTCCGGTCTGACATGCTGCTAAAAAAAGCATCAGCCCTCCACGTTTCAATATGTACGGTGTGTCTCCGTTTGCCAAACCGATATCAACAACGGATGCCATTATGGTAGGCAGTGAAATTTCACACACAACCTGCATAACAACAAGAAACATTACCAACATGATTTTTGACGTATATGGTTTCAGATATTTTTTCAAAAGTCTGAACATCAGTATTCACCCTCCCGTTTGCCGTTCCCGTGCATTGAAAATTCACATCCGCAGTAACTCTGTCTGTAAAGTCCCATATCCTTTGACAGTTCAATACTCCTCTCAAATCCTTTCTTTTTTTTGAAGTCAATTTTTTCAAAACCCTCAAATTCACTTCCCACTTCAAATATCTGCAGGGAATTCTTGAATCTGCTGACAGTCAAGGTGGTTGTAAAGTGTTTTATTCCGAGTCTGCGTGCCGTTTCCGAAGTTTCTTTCAGGTTGAACCTGAAACACTCTGTACACCTCTTTCCGTGCTCAGGCTGATTTTCCAGTCCTTTTATCGCAGTTTTCCATACGTTATGATCATATTCTCCGCAAAATACCTGCAATCCGTATTTTTCCGCAACGATTTCAAGATTGTCAAATCTCTTTAAATACTCTTCCTGCGGCCATATATTACTGTTACCATAGTAAAGCACCGGCTCCCAGCCTTCTTCAATGAGTCTTTCAATACTTGATGTGGAACACGGTCCGCAACAGCAATGCACCAGAATCTTTCTGCTCACGGCGACAATCATACCCAAATTCACCTCTTATTGCAAAAGATTTGCAAATGTTGTATATTCGGGATGTTCGCACGGCTAACTCAGCGGGAGAGTGCCACCTTGACGTGGTGGAGGTCGAGGGTTCAAACCCCCCGCCGTGTAAACAGAAACAGCAACCTGAACGGTTGCTGTTTTTGTTTATCCGGGCTTTAGACAGGGTTTGATGCGAGGCGGTAGGAGGACAGTCCGGTGAACTGTCCGAAGCCGAGCTGGTCTGCAGGTGCGACTTTCCCTATGAGCACCGGAAGACAAACCCCCCGCCGTGTATGAAGCAACCCTTTTCTGTAGTATATGAAATTACACAGAAAGGGGCTTATTTTTTATATTCCTCTTTTTGTGAAAAACGGAGCAGTGAAAGGAGGAAAAATGGTTTATGAGCGAACCGGCACTTCAACAAAAAAGCAGGACGAACCCGCCCTGCCGATTATCTCCGCTATACAAGAAAACGCATCAAACAACTGACCTTT
>JAKSPF010000088.1 GCA_024405065.1 Sphaerochaetaceae bacterium
ACTTTCAAAACTATGCTTTGTGAAAATTGAGTTTGGAAAGTTTCTCAACAGTGTGGTTTTTATATGAAAAAAGCAAATATCATTGCCGGTATAATCGGAATGCTGTTTTCCGGTTATGCGTGGGCATATACTTATAAATTCAAGCAGTTCAAAAATGTTCCGGTCGGACCCGAGTTCTGGCCCAGAGCATTGGCAATAGGTCTTTTTTTCCTCTGTGCTCTGCTTGTTGCAGTCAATGTTGTTTCCGTTGTAAAACACGGTGACAAGACAAAAGCTCCTACAATAAATATCTTTGCAAAAACTGAGGAGGGCAGAAATCTCAGGAAAATGCTGGTTGCCGTAGCGGTGACTGTTCTTCTTGCTTTCCTCTGGCAATATATCGGTTTTCTCATTGCAACGCCTGTTGCGGTTTTCTTTCTTCAATGGCTGCTGGGAAACAAAAATTGGAAATCAATGATAATTTACTCGGTGGCAGTAACAGCTGTTGTTTTCTGTGTATTCAAATTCCTGTTGGGTATATCAATGCCGCTCGGGTTTATGGAATACTGGTTTTATTGAAGGAGAGGCGGATATGAAAAGAAAAATAATTACCGTTTCGGTTCTGTTCCTTATGCTTTTTCTTCTTACCTCATGTGCGGTTGATACCAAACTGATAGGGTCTTCAATTCTCAAAGCCTGTCATCCGTATACGTTGCTGATGGTTCTGATCGGTGCGGTAGGCGGTATTCTGATCGGTTCAATTCCCGGTCTTACCGCAACAATGGGTATTGCTCTTCTGGTTCCGTTTACGTACGGAATGGACATTGTTCCTGCGGTTGGAATGTTAATGGGAATATTCTGCGGGGGAATGTACGGCGGCAGCATTTCCGCAATACTGATTCATACTCCGGGAACACCGGCTGCTGCAGCAACAATCATTGACGGTTACCCGATGGGACAAAAGGGTGAAGCAGGTAGGGCTCTTTCCATTTCACTTATGTCATCTTTCATAGGAGGACTGCTTTCTGCTCTGATAATGACATTCCTCAGTCCCACAGTATCAAGAATGGCATTGAAGTTCAGTTCTGCGGAGTTTTTCACTCTTGCCGTGTTCGGCCTTTCCGTAATTGTTTCAATTTCCGGAAAATCCATTCTGAAAGGGCTGATTACAGCTTTGTTCGGACTTCTTATTTCCTGTGTGGGTATGGATAAGGTCTGTGCATATCTTCGTTTTACAAAGGCAAGATTCCTCTATGACGGAATTCCGTTCATACCTTGTCTGATAGGTCTGTTTGCTCTGTCTGAAGTTTTTGCTTCAATAGAAAAGAGCGTGAAAGGTGAAGCGGTGGATGCAAGAATTTCACGTGTTCTTCCTACCGGAAAGGATATGAAGACGATTCTTCCCGTGTCTCTTGCCGGCGGTGCAATAGGTTCTTTTATCGGTGCTATTCCCGGTGCAGGCGGTGATATTGCAGCATTTGTTTCATACTCGGTTGCAAAATCCACAAGCAAGCATCCGCAGGACTTCGGTACAGGAGTTCCTGAAGGTGTTGCCGCAGCAGAAAGTGCAAACAACGGATGTACCGGAGGTGCAATGATTCCCATGCTTTCTCTGGGGGTTCCCGGTGACAGCAACACGGCAGTTCTTATGGGTGCTTTTGTGATGCAGGGATTTACTCCCGGACCTATGATGTATGTTGACCATCTTGATGTTGTGTACAGTGTGTTTGCTGCGCTTATAATTGCAAATTTTGTGATGCTTTTAGCAGGAATGTGCGGTGTCAGGGGTTTTGCAAAAATCATCAGTATTGATAAGAAGAAACTTTTGCCCGCAATTCTTGTGTTGAGTCTTGTCGGTGCATACGCCATAAATCAGAATATTGCAGATGTGTTTTTCTGTATTGCAATGGGTGTTGTGGGGTATCTGCTTCAGAGATACGAATTTCCGTTATCTCCGATTCTTCTTGCCCTGATACTCGGTCCTATGGCTGAAAGTTATCTGCGGCGTTATATGCAGATTGTTGACGGACAGTTCTTTATGTTGTTCTCAAGACCGATTTCTCTCATATTCACTGTTCTTGCGATGATTTCAATATTCGTTGCTGTGATGATTCACAAGAAGGGTAATAAGTCCTGACAAGTTTTCCGTTTGCAAACAACCGTCGGAGTTTTCATACATTCTCCGGCGGTTTTTTTTGTATGCAAATTGTAATTAAAAAATTTGTAATTGGAAAAATCTTCAATCAATAATCAAGACTGTTTTCTCCCAAGAGAAAATCAAAAAGGCTCATGGTTAAAACACCGTCATTATCGTGCCACGGTTTGATAACGTCTTTTACCAGAATTATCTTCTTAAAAGAATCACTTATGCCAAGTAAAGAAGACTTTTCCTGATTTCTCTTTTCATCATCAGGTATGCTGAACGCAGATTGAATGTAATATCTCTTGCTTCCTTTATTTGCTACAAAATCAATTTCCAACAGTTTCTTTTCCTGTATTGATTGCGGATTTCTGATTCTTCTTTGTATTACGCCTACATCAACCTGAAAACCCCTGATACACAGTTCGTTATAGATGATATTTTCCATAAGATGATTTTCTTCAAGTTGTCTGAAACCAAGACGGGCATTTCTTAAACCTACATCTTCAAAATAGTACTTCAAAGCTGCACCGATATATTTTCTGCCTTTGACGTCATATCTGTTTACTTCGTTTATGAGAAAAGCCTCTTTCAGATATTCTATATACGTTCTGATTGTATTGAGACTTATATCTGAATGAATTACACTTCTGAACGTTGATTCTATTCTTGAGGAATTAGTCAAAGAACCGATACTTGAAGCCAATACATTTATCAAATCGTTCATTTCCTGAATTTTTTCAATGTGATTGCGTTCTAAAATATCTTTAATATAAGTTTCCTCAAATAATCTTTTTAGATAATCCGTTTTTTGATTGTCATTTTTCAGTTTGACGGTATTGGGTAACCCGCCGTATTTCACATATTCAGCCCATCCGTTGTAACAATCTCCGTTGTAAACGGACATAAATTCCCTGAAATTCACCGGATATATGTGTACCTCATCTCCGCGACCTCTGAATTCAGTAATAACGTCCTTTGACAGAAACTTGGAATTACTACCTGTAACATATATATCCAAATTTTCTGTGTGAAGCAAAGAGTTGAGTACTGCCTCAAAGTCTTCAAGCAGTTGAATTTCATCCAGAAACAAGTAATAATCACCCGCATCTGTGATTTCAGTTTTTATAAAATTCAAAATGTTTTCCGGATTTCTGTACTTTTTATTTTCATATCGGTCAAGTTCAACTTCTATGATGTGGCTTTCGGGTATGCCGGAATCAATGAGATAGTTTTTGAAGATATTGAAAAGCAGGTAAGATTTACCGGCTCTTCTTATTCCGGTAATGACTTTGACCATACCGTTGTGCATTCGTTCAATCAATTTGTTAAGGTAAATGTCTCTTTTGATTTCCATACTTATTTCCTGTATTGAAAATTTTAGGACAAAGTGCCCGAAATTTTCAATGAAAAAACATTGCTACTTATTCTTTTTCCAATCTGTTGTCTGATTTTTCCGGACGAACCGGCACTGTCCCGTACTTATGAGAGGAGTGTTGAAAAGTTACTCTCAATCTGTGCTCTTAATCTGTCTTTAATCACATCAGTTGCAAATGCGGCATCAACCGAATTCAGCAACAGGCGTTTCACTTGATTTTTTGAAAGGCTGAATGCTTCAATCATGTGCCGGTATTCATCCTTGATTGTTATACCCTCAATGGAAGGATTATCCGTGTTGATTGTCACCCTGACTCCGGCATCAATAAACTCCAAAAGAGGATATTCCTTATATGATCTGAACAGTTTTGTGAACATATTGCTGGTAGGACAAAGTTCCAAAGTTATATTTTTCTCTGCAATGTCTTTTTCAATATCTCTGTGACCCGCAATTCTTACTCCGTGACCGATTCTTTTTGCCCCGAATTTAACGGCAGTTGCAACAGAATCTGCACCGGCAGCCTCTCCCGCATGAATGGTAAACGGAATACCGTAAGTTTTTGCCAAAGCAAAAATATCTTCAAAATTTTCCGTAGGACATAAGGCCTCTGCTCCGGCAAGATCCATTCCTGCAACACCTTTGCCCAAGTACTTCTTTACAAGCTCTACGGTTTCAAGGTTTTGAAGTTGATTTTCGTTGCCGCGCATACAGCATAAAATCAGATTTGCAGGGATTTCCGCTTCTTTTATTGCTTCAATTGCTGCCAGAACTGCTTTTTCCTGATTGTTTCCCGTTATTTGAGGTGCAAATCTTATTTCACAATACATAACTCCAAGTTCTTTTTCTTCTCTCAGTAAGGTTGCAACTGCCTGCTTGATTGCTTTTGGAGTGGAAAGGAGTTTACACGGAAAGGCGAATTTTTCAAGAAACTCGTTAAGATCCTGACAGTTTTCCGAGACTCTGAGGAGCTTTGTGATTTCTTCATCCGTTTCAGGAATATTTGTTCCTGTCAGCGTGGCTAACGATTTTACGGAATCAACGGAAATTGCTCCGTCAAGATGAAGGTGAAGATCAACAAGACATGTAAGATTTTCCGCACTGAACGGAGCTTCACACTCGGTACAGCCTTTTATTGCTTTTTCTGTAAAAGAATTATGTGTTGTTTCCATAGTAACCTCCATGTTATAAGACGAACCGGACTATGAAGATATTTTGTGTTTTTTGTTTACTTTTTTCAACAGCGTCATTACCATAAAATTATATAAGGTTTGTTTAAGGGGAAGGGGATTTATGAAAAAACTCAAAACTCTGATTTGTATTCTGTTTTCAGTTCTGCTGATTTCAGGAATGTTTACGTCCTGTAACGGAGATGCAACATCTTCACTGGTGAATAATTCGGTTACAACCGTGATTTCCATGTCAGTGGATAAAAGCATTGCGCAGGAACTTAGTGACTCTTCAAAGCTTAACTGGTTTATCATGGGAACAAAACCGGGCAGTGATGAAAACGACAAATTGCTTGAAGTTGTAGAGCCTTTTTCAGCAGAGAATCCGTCTTTCTCAAAAGAAATTGAAGTAACAGCGGATACACCTGTTGTTTTCGGGCTCTGTGCAGATGATGAATGGCTGAAAAGTTATATAGGCACGGGGATTCCGGTACAGTGGAAAATCACAGGTCATAAGATAAACGAATCCGGAACAGCGGAGTGTAAAGTTGAACAGTACACAAAAAAAGTTACTTTGCGGAAAATGGAGCTGGATTCCAATACTCTTCGTATGACAGATGTTGAGAAGGGGACGGAACCAAAGGACGACTTAAGTTACTGCATTTTAGCGCCGATAGCCAAGATAATAGGGTATTCTTCTGTAAAAGATTTTACGGAAGATACTTCAAGGTCAGTAGCGGAAGAAGAAATTATTGAGGTTCCGTACAGGTTTCTTACAGGGGGAGAAGCACTGGTTAATAAGCTTTCAGGAGGATCTGTCTCGCTTTCCGACACAGAAAATGTTGATCGTTTTGGACAGGTGAAGTGGGAAAATCTTGTCATTGTTGGAACGGAAGATACGGATACCGAAGAAGAAATTGTCGCAAAAGCAAAAGAAGGTAAGCTTCTTGTTGT
>JAKSPF010000089.1 GCA_024405065.1 Sphaerochaetaceae bacterium
GGCTTCGTCAGTACCGATTATGATTTTAGGACTTTCCATTTCAAATAATTCAGGTTGAAGAATGTTTTTGTTATACATTATTGCGCAGATAGTTTATCATAAAAGCGGAGGTTCGTGATGAATAATTTTGTTTACAGATGTCCTACAAGGATTATTTTCGGAAAAGATGTGATTAAAGATACGGGAACTTTTGTCAAAAATGCCGGCGGTACCGATATTCTTATGGTTTACGGAGGAGGGAGTATCAAAAAAAACGGCATTTACAACACGGTTGTGGAATCGCTTAAAGAATCAGACGTTAAGTTTACCGAACTTTCCGGTGTAAAGCCCAATCCCCGTCTTGATCTTGTTCTTGAAGGAATCAAACTTGTCCGTGAGAAAAAAATCAATCTTATTCTTGCTGTGGGTGGAGGTTCAACAATAGATACCTGTAAGGCCATAGCGTTCGGAAGTGCTGTGCCTGAGGGTGAAGATATCTGGGACGATTATTTTATGGTTTTAGGTAAGCCTATACCCAAAGGAATTCCTGTCGGTGTTGTTCTTACGATTCCTGCTGCAGGCAGTGAAATGTCAAACAGTTGTGTGATAACAAACCATAATACTCTGAACAAAAGAGGAATAAGCAATGAAAACAATTATCCGGTTTTTTCCGTGATTGATCCGCAGGTATGTTACTCACTTCCTGCCTATCAGACGGCGTGCGGCTGTTCAGATATGCTCAGTCACATGATGGAGCGCTATTTCACAAATACCTCAGGTGTTGACCTTACTGATGAACTTCTTGAAGGTGCAATGAGGGTTGTTCTGAATTATGCGCCTAAGGCGGTGAGTAATCCCGATGTTTATGAATACAGAGAACAGCTTATGTTTGCATCAACGCTTGCTCACAACAATCTTTTCGGTTGCGGCAGACAGCAGGATTGGGCAAGTCACTGGCTTGAGCACGAGCTTTCAGCTCAATATGACATTGCACATGGGGCAGGACTTGCAATAATGACTCCTGCGTGGATGCGTTATGTATGGAAGGAAAATCCTCAAAGGTTTGTCCAGTTCTTTACAAGAGTTTTGGGAAGTACTCTTCCTGTTACAGATGTTGAAAATCTTGTTAAGGACGGAATTGAGAGACTTGAAAACTGGTACAGGTTGATAGGTCTTCCGGTAAGACTTTCCGAAGCCAATATTGACGGCAGTAATTTTGAACTTTTTGCCGAAAGATGTCTTTCCGGAGGCAGGACGGCAGCCGGCGGATTGAAGAAACTCTACCGTGACGATATTCTGGCAATATACAGGCTTGCACTTTGAAAGTTCCCCTAAGAGCTTTGTAAGTTGCTCTTTGCTGTCTGTTTATGCTATCATACCGTGCTATTTGACTACTACGGAGAGTGAATGTTTCTAAAATCTGTTGAGCTGTACGGATTCAAATCTTTTGCTGACAGGACAAAATTTGAATTTCAGGATGGTATTACATCTCTTCTCGGACCTAACGGCTCAGGAAAAAGCAATGTTGTTGACTCAATAAAATGGGTGCTCGGAACCAGAGCGCTCAGTGCTATTCGTGCATCAAAAAAAGAAGATGTAATATTCAACGGAACAGACACCAGAAAACCTATGCCTATGTGTGAGGTTATACTCACACTTAACAATGAACAGAATTTTTTGGATATAGACGCCTCTGAGGTTGAAATAAAACGCAGACTTTTCAGAACAGGGGAAAATGAGTATTACATTAACCGCAATAAGGCACTTTACAGAGATGTGGAAAGTCTTTTTATGGATACCGGAGTTGGAAAAGCGGCGTACAGTATTCTTGAGCAGGGTAAAATAGACCAGATTATTTCACTGAAACCTGAAGACAGACGATATATTTTTGAGGAAGCGGCCGGAATATCCCGTTTCAAACAGCAGAGTGAAGATGCTGACAGAAAACTTCAGAAAACCACTGAAAACATTGCTCAGGCTGAAGTGATATTCAAAGAGCAGGAGAGACTGTACAACTCAAGAAAAGGTCAGGCTGAAAAACTGATTCAGTCAAAAGAACTCAATGCAAGACGTGAAAGACTTGAAACAGATCTTCAACTTTCAACGGTTCAGAGTTTTTCAAAACTTTACGAGCAAAGAGATGCGGAACTGAAAGAAAAAGAGAAAGAGTACAAAGCAATAGAGGATTTCCTTTCTGAAAACAGGGTAGATCTTTCACATCTTCAGAGAGAACTGGATGAACTTACTGCACAGAGGGCGTCCGTCACTGAAAGTATTCACAGAACGGAAGAACAGAAAACCGCAATAGGAACTGAAATATCGTTCTACAATGATCGTTATCAGGAATTCAGACAGAGAACAAAAGAGGCGCAATACAAGGCCCAGCAGTACGAAGATCAACTTGAGAAAGACAGACGAAACCTTGCAGACAAACAAAATCAGATTGACAGTCTGAAAGAAAACATAGCACTGACAAGAGCGAGCATTGAAAAAACAACTTCCGATATTGAGAAAATGCAGGAAAACAAAAGGAAATATCAGGAAGACATTGACAATCTTGAAGAAGAGTACGGTAATTTTGCACAGGAAAGGATGCGCATAACAAGAGATATAAGTGATCTTGCCAATGACATTGCCGACAAACTGGAAAAAGACATAAAGGGAAGCGGATACAGCAATGCTCTACGGACAAAAGCGGAAAAGGCACTTCTTACCGAGATTGCAAGAGCAAAAAATCTTCTTGATGAAAAGCTGAATTTTCTGAAGGGTCTTTCAAAAGTTGATTTTGAAAACGACGTATACCTTAAGGCCCTTGACGAAACGGATGAGAGTCTCAGAACTGAGTTTGATGAAATCAAGGGTCTTTTTCAGGAATACAGCGGAACGATACCTACTTTTCTTGATGAATTTACTGCTCCGGAAGGAACGCTCGCAAAGAAAAAAAATCTTGATCAGGAACTGGAACACACTTATTCTCTTGAAAAATCAAACAGGGAAAAGGTTGCTTCTTTTCAGGGAGAGATTGAAAGAATCGGTAATATGCTTTTACTTAAGGATTCCGAAGTTGAAGAACTTAAAGAGGAGGAGATCCGTTTTGCTACAAGGGCGGACGGATTGAAATCTCAACTTGATGAACTTACCGATACTTTCAGACGCAGTGAAGCGGAATTCTCCGAGGCTCATCACATAATTGAAACGGAACAGAGCAGAGAAGCCGATGCGTTGTCAAAGGTTGAAGATGCAAAGCAAAGGCAGGAGTCGCTCGGTATTCTCATTCAGCAGTACAGAGACGACCTTAAAGAGATAGTTGCAAAATATGATTCAAAGAACAATGAAATTACAGAGCAGAATTCCACCATTTCATCTAAATTCAACCGCAAACAGGAGTTGATGACAGAACTTGCAACGTGTAGGGCAAATCAGACGAATCTGCAGGAGCAGATACAGAGGGTGTATACCGAATTTTTTGATAATACCGGTAAATCACTTAAAGAATTCAATGATCACGAAATTACCGCTTCCGTTACTGATTTGAGAACAGAACTTGATGAAGTTCGGAAAAAGATAG
Source organism: Sphaerochaetaceae bacterium (assembly GCA_024405065.1). Classification (GTDB taxonomy): domain Bacteria; phylum Spirochaetota; class Spirochaetia; order Sphaerochaetales; family Sphaerochaetaceae; genus JAKSPF01. The sequence goes on from JAKSPF010000089.1 coordinate 3,548, forward strand.
GAAGTCTCGGATACATCAATCAGTTTGCTGAGGACGAGTTCAACGAAGCGAAAAAAAACTATGAATTTTACAAAAAAAATCTTGATGACCTGAATCAGAGTAAGAATGACCTTGAGGAAGTGATTGCTCAAATAAAGGAAAAGAGCGAGGAAATGTTCCTCGCTGCATATAACCAGATTTCAGTGGAATTCAGGAATATGTTTAAGATTCTTTTCAACGGCGGTGATGCGTGGCTTTCTCTGTCAGATGAAGAGAATATTCTTGAATCAGGTATTGAGATCAAAGCGCAGCCACCCGGAAAGAAACCCGCAACTCTCACTCTGCTTTCCGGAGGAGAAAGGTCAATGACTGCAGTGGCTCTTCTTTTTGCAACTTACAAAGTCAAACCGTCACCGTTCTGTATTCTTGATGAGATAGATGCAGCACTTGATGCAAGGAATGTAGGTGCGTTTACAACTGCGCTTAAAGATTTCGGAGAGAAAAGTCAGTTCATAATCATTACACATAACAAGGGCACTGTAATGGGTTCCGATTCCATACTCGGTGTTACTCAGCAGGAACTCGGCGTGTCCAAGATGATCGGATACAAAATTGAGGACAGTAAGGAAGATGCAAAGTCTTCAGATACCCTTAAAGGATGAGAGCCAATTGCAAAATTGACACAAGCAGTTAAATATTATATAAATATCCGTTATGTTTGATTCTGTTGCTGAGAAATTTTCATCCATTGTCAGGACTCTTCAGGGAAAGTCAAAACTCACTGAAAACAATGTGCGTGATGCAGTGGAGGAGATTAAAACCGCTCTTCTTGATGCTGATGTGAATCTCAGGGTTGTACGACGGTTCATAAATCGTACAATGGAAGATGCTCTCGGTGATAAAGTCCTGAAAGCCGTTGATCCTGGACAGCAGTTCATAAAGGTTGTATATGACAGGATGGTTCAGCTTCTCGGCGATCCGGACAGTCAGAAACTTAACCTCAAGGGACCCGATACCGTAACCGTAATTCTTATGATGGGTCTTCAAGGGTCGGGAAAAACAACAACAAGTGCAAAACTTGCCTTACGTCTGAAAAATGAAGGACGCAGACCGATGATGGTTGCGTGTGACCTGATAAGACCTGCTGCGGTAGAGCAACTTCAGATTTTGGGAACTCAGGTTGATGTTCCGGTTTATGCGGAGTCCGGTGCAAAAAATCCGGTAAGTGTTGCAGAAAACGCTTTCAAGCAGGCAAAAAGATTCCAATATGACGTTCTTATAGTTGATACATCAGGCAGAATGCATCTTGATGCTGACATGATGAAGGAAATTCAGGATTTGAATAAGGCTCTCAAACCTGATGAAACTTTGTTTGTTGCAGATGCAATGACCGGTCAGAACGCTGTTTCAATTGCACAGGAATTTGAAGAAAAAGTCGGAATTTCCGGTGTTGTCCTGACAAAATTTGATTCAGACACGCGTGGAGGTGCTGCACTTTCTCTCAGAGAGGTTGTGGGAAAACCCATCAAGTTCATAGGCGTGGGTGAGAAAGCTGATAATCTTGAAGTTTTCTATCCTGACCGTATGGCAAGCAGAATTCTCGGAATGGGTGATGTTGTCTCTCTTGTTGAAAAGGCACAGGAGACATTTGATCAGGAAGAGGCCGTCAAACTCCAGAAAAAGATGGCAAAAAATGAGTTTGACTTACAGGATTACCTTGATCAGATTGAAAATATGACCAAAATGGGAGGAGTTGAAAAAATTCTTGACATGCTTCCGGGAGTAAAGGGGAATGTCTCTGCGGATGATGTGGATCTCACAGAAATGAAGCGTGACAAGGCCATTATTCAGTCAATGACCTTAACAGAAAGACAAAATATATATCTAATTGGTTCGGCTCGAAAGAAAAGAATTGCCGCAGGAAGCGGTACTTCCGTAGGTGAAGTGGGTCACCTTTTGAAAAAATTTGAAAAGATGCGGCTGAATATGAAGAAGCTCGCTAAAAATAAAAAGTACCA
>JAKSPF010000009.1 GCA_024405065.1 Sphaerochaetaceae bacterium
CCGTGGTATACCTCCGGTCTGAGGCTCGGTACTGCTGCTGTAACAACACTCGGTATGGGACCGGAACAGATGAAAGAGATTGCCTCTGTGATTTCTCTTGTTCTGAACAGCACAAAGCCTGCAAAAATCACAAAGGGAGAGAATGCGGGAACTTTCAGTAAATCAAAAGCGATTACTGATGAGAAAACAATAAAACAGGCAACGGAAACGGTGCTGAATCTTCTGAAAAAATTTGTGCTTTATCCCGAACTTGATCTTGATTTTCTTGAAAAAAGTTTCTGTTTGTGAGTAACCTGCAAAACTGCGCTTTAAGAAGATGGTTTTGGAAGTTGCTCTTGTCTGAAATGAAAAATCGGGCTGAGAGACAGTAATTGAAAATTCCCTTCAAACGGAGAAAAGATGTCCTACATTCTTGTAAAAAACGGTCTGGTTACAGACTCTGAAAAATCGGAAAAGGCAGATGTTCTTGTTAAAGACTCAAAAATCGCAAAAGTTGCCGCTCACATTGACGTTTCATCTTTGTATGAAAACGTGAAAGTCATTGATGCCGACGGAAAATACGTCATGCCGGGTTTCATAGATGCGCATACTCACTATCACCTTGTCAGCAGGGGAACCGTAACTGCGGACAGTTTTGAACAGGGGAGCAGACTTGCTGCTTTCGGGGGTGTGACAAGTGTTATTGATTTTGCTGATCATGACAGAGGGGAAACTCTTTGCAGGAGCCTGAATAACCGTCTTTCTGAGATGAAAAAAGGTATGGCTATAGACTATACCCTGCATCAGGGAGTGTACGGTCACGGCTATGATGAAACAATAGGAACCCAACTTGAAGAGTTGAAAAAGCAAGGTGTAAAAACACTGAAGATATTTACAACGTATCGTGAAACCGGCTATCTGATAGAAGAAAGGGAAAAACTTTCCGACCTGTTCAGGAACGCAAAACGGCTGGGAATGCTCATTACCGCTCACTGTGAGTATAATCCTCTCATAGAGGAAATATCACGTAATCAGGTCGGCACACCGTGTCCTAAGGATCACGCTGATCTCAGACCGTCACAGGCAGAGGCAAAGGCAATAGAATATTACGGAAGCGCCGCACTTGAAGCACAATGTCCGTTGTACATAGTTCATGTATCTTCAGAAGCGGGAATAAATGCCGTGAGGGCTTTAAGACGTGCGGGAGCGGTGATTTACGCAGAAACAACACCCACATACCTGTTTCTTGAAAGAAGCCTTCTGGAGGGTTCTGAAGGCTCACTGTATGTGATGACACCTCCGCTCAGAACAAAAAAGGATAACCTTGCACTGCAGCAGGCAGTACTTGACGGTGATATAGACGTGATTGCAACCGACCATTGTGCATTTACTAAAAATCAGAAACTTTCAAGTACAGACCCCCGTGTAATTTATCCGGGCATACCGGGAACGGAGGAGATGTCTGCGTTGCTTTATACTTTTGCAAAAAAACACTCAATGCCTGTTACCGATATGGTTAAGCTGATAAGTTCAAATCCTGCAAAGATTTTCGGAATTTACCCGCAAAAGGGCAGTTTACAGGAAGGAACGGATGCTGACATTACCGTATTTGACCCGGACTGTGAGTGGATTGTAAGGAATGCTGACATACACTCAGAGAGCGGTTATTCAGCTTTTGCCGGCATGAAGGCATCAGGACGTGCCTGTTTGACCATTGTACGCGGTAATGTGGTTTGTGACGGTATTTCTTACTACGGTAAAGCCGGAGACGGTATGTTTGTAAGGCAGGATTACTAATTTATGGTTGAAAAACTCACGGAATTTAAGCTACAGCTGAGGGAAATTGACGTAAAACTGTCTGAACCGGATACTGTGAAAGACATAAAAGTCTATAAGAATCTCATGCTTGAGCGCAGTCACGTTGCACCTGTTGTGGAGGAGCTTGAAAATCTCAGCAGCCTTCTTTCCGAGCTTGAGGATAACAATGAGCTTTTGAAGGAAAGTGACAGCGATATTGTGTCAATGGCAAGGGATGAAATAATACGAATCAAGGCAGAGATAGACCAGTCGGAAAACAGATGTAAGATGCTTCTGATTGCTCCCGATCCCCTTGAAGGAAAAAATATCATAATGGAAATACGTGCGGGAACAGGAGGAGAGGAGGCTGCATTGTTTGTTTCAGACCTCTTCAGAATGTACTGTTACTTTGCCGAGACGATGAAATGGAAAATGGAGGTCATAAGTTCAAACGCAACGGAACTTGGCGGCTACAAGGAACTTGTGATTTCCATCAGCGGAAAAGATGTTTACGGTTCTTTGCGTTGGGAAAGCGGAGTACACCGCGTACAACGTGTTCCTGAAACTGAGTCCGGAGGCAGAATTCATACTTCTGCGGTAACCGTTGCCGTTTTGCCTGAAGCGGAAGAAACCGAAGTTGACATAAAGCAGGAAGATCTGCGTATTGACGTGATGCGTGCGGGAGGTCCCGGCGGTCAATGTGTGAATACTACGGAAAGTGCGGTGAGAATTACCCATCTTCCCACAGGGCTTGTGGTAATCTGTCAGAATGAGAAATCACAGTTACAGAACAAGGTTGAGGCAATGCGCGTACTGCGGTCAAGGCTCTATGAAATTGAAGCTCAGAAGCAGGCTGACGAACGGGCACAAGAAAGAAAAACACAGGTTGGAAGCGGTGACCGCAGTGAACGTATACGTACATATAACTTTCCACAGAACAGGCTTACGGATCACAGAATAAACCTTACGTTGTACAATCTTGACCTTGTAATGGAAGGTCACCTTGAACAGGTAATAGAGGCATTGAAGATTGCTGCAGGTGAAAAGGCTCTGCGTGAGGCAAAATAAAAATGACAGTTTCCCGGTATCTGGCAACTTCACCTGTGTCAAAAAACGATACAAGACTTTTTCTGCGGTACGTCTGCGGACTTTCGGAGTCACAGATATTCACACAAGCAGACAGAGAACTCTCGCAGGAAGAAAAGTCACGTCTTGACAGGTGTGTTTCCCTGTCTGCGGACGGAAAACCCACCGCGTATATTATCGGTTACCGTGATTTCTGGAGGTACAGATTTAAGGTTACCGAGGGTGTTCTTATACCTCAGCCTGATACAGAAACGCTTGTGGAAAATGCAATATCGTCTCTGAAAAAAAGCAGACAGAGTCACCTGAGAATTCTTGATTTGTGTGCCGGGAGCGGATGTATAGGTGTTTCCGTTGCAAAAGAATTGAGTGAATCCGGCAAAAAAACAGAACTCACACTGTCAGATATCAGTCGGGATGCATACAGAGTATTCTCTGAAAATGCAGGGATAATTCTTAAAAATACGGGTGTTGTGGTGAAATGTTACTGTGCTGACCTGTTTGATGCTGTTAACGTTGATGTGAGGGAAAACGGAAAATACAACGCAATACTCACCAATCCTCCCTATATCCGTACGGATGTGATCTGTACATTGTCAAAACAGGTTCAGTCAGAACCTCACATTGCACTTGACGGAGGAGCAGACGGTCTTGACCTGATACGAAAGATTGTTTCACAGGCAGCAAACTTTCTCACTGACAACGGACTGCTTTTATGTGAAATCGGTTATGATCAGGGAAATGAGGTAAAAGAACTGTTTGAAAATGCCGGTTACCGTGAAACGCACATAATATGTGATTTGGGGGGCAGAGAGCGTGTTGTTTCCGGTATTCACCGCAGCTGAAAACCCCGATGCGTGTTGTCAAAGGCACTTTTTTGCGATATAAGATAGGCAATGTACGAAGAACTCATAAAACGTTTTCTCTCAAAGACTGAAAAGTACTCACCCGCAGATAGGGAAAAGATTGAGAAAGCGGTATTTTATGCCAATGAAAAGCACATAGACCAGAAAAGAAAAAGCGGAGAACCGTACATAATTCACCCTCTTGCAGTTGCAGAGTTACTCATTCAGCTTAATATGGATTGTGATTCAATCTGTGCGGGGCTTCTGCACGATGTGATTGAAGATACCGACTCAACGCCTGAGGAAGTCACCGGACTTTTCGGCAGTAATATATGTGAACTTGTACAGGGTGTAACAAAGATAAAGCGCATAAAGAATATTTCACGCAGTGAAGCAGAGGCAGAGACAATAAGAAAAATGTTTATTGCAATGAGCAAGAATATGCCGGTGATAATCATAAAGCTCTGTGACAAACTCCACAATATGCGTACCCTGCAGTACATGAATCCGGACAGGGCAAAGGATAAGGCAAGCGAGTGTCTTGATATTTACGCGCCGCTTGCAGACAGATTGGGAATTGCGTGGATGAAAGCGGAACTTGAAGATTTGTCACTGAAAGCCCTTAAACCCGATACCTACAATTTCATACAGGATTATCTTGTTGCAAAAAAAACGGAAAATACACAGTATCTTGAGACAGTCAAGAAGAAGATTGCAAATGCCTGCATCAATGCAGGCATCAAGGGAATCACCATAAAGGCACGTGCAAAGCACATTTACTCCATTTACATGAAGATGAAAAAGCGACGCAAGGAGATAGATGAAATCTTTGACATACTCGGGGTGAGGATAATCTGCAATTCGGTAACAGAGTGCTACACCCTTGTGGGAATAATACACCAACTTTGGCCACCTATGGAGGGGCGTTTTAAGGACTACATAGCAATGCCGAAGGCAAACAACTATCAGAGCCTTCACACAACCATAATGGGGCTTAACGGTGTTATTCTTGAAATCCAGATACGTACGTATGAAATGGATCAGATTGCCGAGTACGGTGTTGCATCACACTGGATTTACAAAGCGGAAAGCGGGAGTGAAAATTCAGACAGCTGGGTGAATATGGACAGCAGACAACTGTCAAGAATAGCCACCAAACTGAAAAGCTGGAATACGGAGATTGAGCAGAGTGAGTCCTTTATGGACGATATAAAAAGCGAATTGCTCAAAGACACAATCTACGTATTCACACCGAAGGGTCAGGCAATTGAACTGCCTATCGGGTCTACTGCACTTGATTTTGCCTATCTTATACACTCTGAAATAGGAAACCACACGGTAAGTGCAAAGGCAAACGGTTCGGTCATACCCCTTGCACAGCCGCTTGAAAATACTCAGGTTATAGAAATAATTACTCAGAAAGACGCACACCCGCGCATAGGCTGGCTGAAATACGCACATACAACAAGTGCCCGCAGGAAGATACGTAACTGGCTCAATAAATACGATGAAAATCTCGTAATAGAAAAGAACATCATTGCCCGCAGAAAAGATATAGAGGCCGCACAGTCACGGCAGAATGAACAGGTTGCCGGATCGGAACTGAAGGACAGTGAGATAATACGTTCACTGAAAGACAACACAAAGAGTACAATTACCGTAAGTTCTACAAAAAACGTGATGATTCACATGGCCAAGTGCTGTAATCCTGTTCCCGGAGATGACATTGTAGGCTATGTTTCACGGGGGCGGGGAATAATAGTTCACCGGAAGAACTGCAATAATCTTGCTCACATGCCTGAAATTGAAATGCGCAGGATAAAAGTGGAATGGGAAACGGGAAAAAAGTCACTGGTTCGCAGATTCCTTGTAATCAGCAGAAGAACGCAGGATCTTTTCAGTGAAATAGAGGGAGCCGTAAAAAAGTACAACGGACATCTTATTTCCGGCTCGCTTACAGATGATGATTACGGAAACCTTCAGGGAACATTTACTATGGAATGCAGCAAAGAAGAGTCTTACAGCAGAATAGTCAAGGCAATAAGGGCAATACCCAACGTGCTGAAAATTACTTCTGCGCAGTAAAAAAGGGGAATAAAATGAAGAAGGTAGTTATCGGAAACGATCACGGCGGAGTGAAAATCGCAGAAAAACTGGGAAAACATCTGCAGGAGCTCGGGTACTCGGTAAATTGGCTGGGAACAAGGACGGAAGACCCTGTGGATTACCCTGATATTGTGAAGGTCACTACTGACGAGTATAAAAAGGGCGGGTATGAGTTCGGAATCCTGTGTTGCGGAACCGGAATAGGAGTAACAATCAACGCAAATAAAACTCAGGGAATCTGGTGTGCACTTCCGCAGAATTGTTTTGCGGCAAAAGCTACCAAAGAGCATAATCACCCGGATTTTATTGCGTTCGGCGGACGTATTGACTATCCGGAAGACCCCATTGCGATACTTGACGCTTTCATTGACGCAGAAAATTTACAGGAACCCCGTCACCTTCGCCGCTTGGAAAAGCTCAAGAAACTTGACGGTCATTTTTAATCGGTAAAGTTATGTTCGGTTTTTCAGATGAAACTTATATTGACATTGCCTCGGGAAACGGCGGAAGCGGGTGTGTTTCTTTCAGACGTGAGAAATTCGTACCCAAAGGCGGTCCGGACGGCGGTGACGGGGGCAGAGGCGGTGATTTGGTCTTTGTGGTGAAGAACAACCTCAGAACGCTTGCCCATCTTAAAATCATAAGGACTTTCCGTGCGGAAAACGGCAAAAACGGTTCAGGAGCACGGTGTTTCGGAAGGGACGGGGCGGACATGGAAGTTCCGGTACCGCCCGGAACGGTAATCAAGAATGCGGAAACAGGTGAAATCATCAAAGACCTTACCGGTACGGAACGCTTTGTTTTTCTTAAAGGCGGACGCGGAGGACTTGGAAATTGGCATTTCCGTACTGCAACAAGGCAAGCTCCACGTTTTGCACAACCGGGCGAGCCCGGAACTGAGATGAGGGTAGGGCTTGAACTTCTGGTGATTGCGGACATAGGGTTTGTGGGTTTCCCGAATGCCGGTAAAAGTTCACTGATGAATATGCTTACAAATGCAAGAAGCAAGGTGGCTCCTTATCCTTTCACCACTAAAATTCCGCAGTTGGGAATGATGCGCTATGACGGATGTGATGTTGTTCTTGCAGATATTCCGGGTATAATTGAGGGTGCAAGTTCCGGTGCAGGAATGGGAATAAAATTTTTGCGTCATATTGCACGTACACGCGGTCTTGCCTATCTCATTGACATGTCCGAACCGGACTGCCTTGAAAAATATGATCTGCTGAGGAATGAGCTTTCTTCTTATTCACATGAACTTCTTGAAAAGAAAGAAATCCTGATAGGTACAAAACTTGACGAGGACGGTGCTTCCGAAAATTTTGCAAAGTTCTCGGAAAAATATGCGGATCACGAGGTTTACGGAAGAACCGTTCGTCAGGATGAAACCATACGTCCGGTGATGCAGGCTGTTATGAGACTGGTATCGGAAGATATGAAAAAATCGGAAAAAACAGAAAAAGAGGAAGAGCAGGAAGACTGATATGAAAGGTGGATTTGCAATGCTCGGAGGAAGTTTTGACCCTGTTCATCTCGGACACCTCTTTCTGTTGCACTGTGCCGTTACGTTGAGTCCGTACAGCAGTTTTTTTGTTGTTCCTGCTGCACAGAGTAATTTCAAAAGGGATAATTCACCGGTTGCAGGTGACTTTGACAGACTTGAAATGCTCAAACTTGCTCTTGAAGATTACAAAGAGCTTTATCCTGATGATGCGGCAGATGTGAGAATCCTTGATTGTGAACTGAAAAAGGGCGGAATTTCTTACACTTATGAAACCGTGATTTCGGTCAAAAAACAATACGGAATAGACGGGCGGCTCGGTCTTGTAATCGGTGATGACCATATCGGGCAACTTACAAAATGGTATGAATTTGAACGTCTGAAGGAAGAAGTTGAGTTTGTGATATGCAGACGGCTTGAGAAACCGCAGTGGGACAAGGTTCCCTGCGGTGTGAAGTATCTTCGTATTGAACCTCAATTCACAATGCCTCAAAGTGCATCGGACATCAGGGAGAACGGGCACGTTAATACGGGTAATCTTTCCGAAAGAGTGATTGAATATGTCAGAAGAAAAAATCTTTACCGCTGAACAGTTGTATTGTTTTGCAAAAGCAAAACTGTCCGGAAAGCGTTTTATTCACAGTGTCGGTGTTGCGCAGACTGCTGAAATGCTACTTAACAGATACCGCTGTGAAAATTATGTGAAAAACTGGGAACTTTTTACTGCAGGAGCGTTCTGCGGACTTGCACACGATCTCGGAAGGGAAATGAGTGACGGTGACATTGTTCTTTTCTGCAAAAATCACGGTTTGGAACTTTCAGGGGAGCAGATACAGGCTCCTGTCATTGCTCACGGTACTGTTTCCGCATATATGGCAGGTGAAATCTGCGGTTTTTATCCTGAGAGTTGGGCAAAGGCAATCAGGGTTCACACAACGGGGTGTGAAGGTATGGATGACCTTGCGCTTGCCCTGTTCATTGCCGATTACATTGAACCGTCCAGAACATTTCTTGATGATACTGCCCGTCAACTCTATCTTGACAGTCCTTCCATTGAGGACTGTGCTTACAGGGTTCTCTGTGATATGATTGAACATTGGGAGAAGAAAGGGTATCACAAGGCGGGAACCGATACTCTTGCAATGAAAGAGGATATTGAAAAAAGGCTTGGAAGGTGAAATTCAGATTTTTGGTAATAGTCATTCTGATTTCTTTATTTATGGTATCCTGTGAGAAGCAGGAAGACAGCTTGTGCTACTATGCCTGTTTCGGAGACAGTGCTTTCATATTTGCGTACAGCAGTCCTAAAAATACTGTATATAAAATTGATGTTCCGACAGAGGTTCTCATAAAGTGGGCTCAAGTGAGGAATCTTGAATCCCTTCCGTCTTCACTTCTGGATTTTTCCGGTGTGCGTCAGAACGGTTTTATCATAGGTTCACCTGAAACTTTTGTTGCATTTCAGGAAATAATGGGGGCTTTGGACGGACATTACGAACTTCTTGCAGATGAGGCGGTATCCGAAAAAATGAACCGTCTGTGCGGCGAAGATATGGCTGAATTAGGTAAGGTTTTTCAGCGGGGCGAACCGGCACTGGTGACTTTTGATGCGGCAAATTTTCTTTCCGTTGAGGATATTTACCACTCACGCAACTACTTCTGCCAGTGGTTAATGCAGGTTATCGGTATAGGAACTGAACCCAAAAAGGGTTCCGGACAGTAATTACTTACCGTATCGGCACGCTCATGAATTATATCAAGTTTATGGTAATTGCAGTAGCTTTTGATAGCACAATCAGCTCTTCTCAACAGTTCTCTAAAAAGCTGATGATGGTTATAATTCCGGTTGATACACGGAAGAAGACCGGGATTGAGAAAAGAAAATGCTACCGAAGAACGTACTGAACTTTATTGAAAACCTCCATAATATGGCAATGGCAGAGGGAAACAGAACAGCCATTGTTTACAATGACGGTTTTAACAGTCTGTCTTATGAAGAACTTGACCGTCTGAGTTCTGCCGTTGCCGACAAAATTCACCGTTCTGGAATCGTGTCAGGTACAGCAGTTCCTGTTATGATGCAAAGAGATGCATTTTCCATTGCGGCAGAAATCGGAGTCTTGAAAGCGGGTGCTGCATTTGTACCGGTTATTCCCTCTTATCCTGAGGAACGGATAGACTACATCATGAATGATTGCGGTGCAAAGCTATTGATTGATGACCGCTTTTATGAAGATCTCCCGGAATTTGACTCGGAATTTGAACCGGTGTCTCCATGTGAAGAGATGGTCATGATCATCTATACATCCGGTTCTACAGGGCATCCGAAAGGAGTTGTTTATGATCTTCCTGCGTATAATGAGACAGTTCAAAGAATGTCTGGGTATCTTGCAGAAGTAGATCCTATAATTTTCGGAGGGTTTGCACCGATGTCATTCGGAATGCATTTTTTAGAATACCCTGCGGTTTTAAATTGCGGAGGAACAACTCATATTCTTTCTGACGATGTACGGAAAAACCCGGAAAAGTTGGAACAGTATTACAAAAATAACAGAATTTCGGTGGGATTTCTTTCACCGTGGCTTTTTTCCCTGTTTAAAAACAATTTGCCGGATTTGAAAAAAGTGGTCTTTGCCGGAGAAAAAATATTCAACATAGATCCTGAAAATTACGCTGTGGATGTGTGCTACGGTATGACGGAAGCGTTGGATATAACAAACTACAGAATTGATGCCCCGACAAAAAAGGCGTTTATCGGAACCGCAACACAGGGAACCGAGGTATTTCTCTTAGATGATCAGGGAAAGGATGCAGGTTTTCTGCGCGAAGGTGAAATCTGTGCCAAAGGCATTTATCCGAAACGATATCTTAACCTGCCGGATGAAACAAGGAATACCTTTGAAGAAACAGATGACGGAGAGGTGATTGTACATACCGGAGATATCGGCATTCGTCATGAAAACGGTATAATTGAATTCATCAACAGAAAAGATTTAATGGTAAAAATCAACGGAATGCGTGTTGATCCCTCAGAAACAGAGGCTTCTATCTTGCAGATGGAGGGTATAAGCGGTGTGGCAGTAAAAAGCTTTGAAGATGACACAGATAAAGTATTTTTATGTGCATATTACACTACCGAAGCAGAGACTGATATTGATGCCGACAGGATCAGAGCATTCTTAAAGAACAAGCTGCCATATTATATGATTCCTTCCTTTTTTGTGAAAATGAAGTCCTTGCCTTTGAATAACAGCGGAAAACTGGATCGTTTTGCCTTGAAAAAACCGGAAATTTCTTCGTTTTTATCAGAATATGTTGCTCCTGAGAATCCCATACAGGAAAGAATCTGCAATGTATTTGCTGAAGTGCTTTTCATACATAAGATAGGTATTACCGATGATTTTTTTTCACTGGGCGGAGATTCCGTCAAAGTGATGACGGCGGCATCAAAGTTGTATGATGTTCATGTAACTGTAAAAATGATATACAAATACAGAACACCGGAAAAAATAGCGGATGCCACGAAACATCTTGAATTTATAGAAGATATTTCAGAAGAGGACGCAGAAAAAGCAAAAAATTCAAATCCTGCAATCATTCCTTACCAACGACATTATATTGATTATCAGTTATATGCCCCAAAGGGAAACGGCGGGTTTATACCGTTTTATTTGGAAATTCCGGAACCCCGATATACGGCATCGGAAATAGCTTCGGCGCTTGAAAAAGTCCTGAAACACTTTGCTGTTTTCGGAACAGTGTTTGAGTATGGTAATGACGGAGAGTTGAGGCTGTTTTACAAACCGGAGTATATCAAGCCGGTGGAAATAGTTGAATCTTCTGAAAATGATGCTTTTGACTGGTGTATGAAAGATTTTCAGAAAGTTGCACCTGTTATCGGCAGGCTTCAGTATAGAATAAGATTATTTGTTTGCGAAGGTAAATATATACTGTATATGGTGTTTCAACACTTCATTATGGACGGGGCTTCACTGATAAACATGCTGAAAGCATTGATGGATACACTGGAAGGAAAGCGGTTGTGGGTGGATACGTACTATTATTATCTGGAGGTGCTTGAAAAAACATATAAACTGCCGGATTATCAAAACAAGCAGAAAGAATTTTTAAGATTATACTTCAGTAACGGATATGAAAGACTGCCGAAATTTGACCGTTTTACAAAAAACGGAAAACATGAAAATATATGGAGCAAAATATCTGTTCCGTACAGCGATTTTATGAGAAAGGCAGAGGCAAAAGATATAAGCATCGGAAACCTGTTCAATGCTGCAGGTCTTTTGGCTTTGAAAGAATATAACGGCTCTGATAAAGTACAGCTCTGTTGGATATATACGGGAAGATATGAGGAGTGGATGAAAAAGATTGTAGGAATCACCATGACAGCACTTCCTATAGCAATAGATTTCAGTGTAACAGGCAGTATTGACAAGCTTTTAAAAGAAATAAACAGACAAAACAGTGAAAATATACCCTATGCAACGCTGTCTCCTTCCCTTATGAATAATTCACCTGTTTTAAACGATTCATTGACTATGATATATGAAAGTGTTTTGAAATATCCTGATAATCTTTTTGAAAATTCTTCTGAAAAAAACAGTTTCTTTTATTCTCACAGAACAAGTCTGTCAAATACAATGGAATGTGTACTCTATCCGTCGTATGCGGATGACAGTGTATCTATCTGCACCAATATCAATACCGGTGTGTATAAAAAAGAAACCGCAGAAGTTTTCGGAAAACTGGTTGAGAAATATATGTTACGGATTCTGGAAATTCCTTTTGAGAATTCCCTTTACTCTCAAAGACCGAATACTTTGAAACCATCCGTTTCCGATTTCAAATCGTAATAATTTAAGAGCACATCGTAATTGTTCCACAGTGAATCTTCAGGTGTTACAAGCAGTGCCTTGACCTTCATTTCTTCAGCAACATAGCGTACATCTTCCACGGAAGGATTTGCAGTAAAGAAGTCAACTACAAACTGATACAATGCCTCATAATGTGCTGTTTCCTCATCACTGATCATATCCTTTGACAGTGTAAGATCCGCCATGGCGGAGAAACGTCCTGCAAAGTAGGAGAAAAAATAACTTTTGTATGAGTCTGTAAGATAATTGTAAGTCATTTCCGAAAAAGCCATGGGATTACAGAGAACAAGATCTGTTTTACCGGTGATTTTGCGGACATCCTTCCAACCTTCGGCAGCTTCGGCAAAGACAACATGTGTTTCATGACCGGTGTTACATTCCGGTGTCAAATTATAAGTTAAATCACCGGAGAGAACAATCATCAAGCCGGCGGTTGCAGTCAGCAGAGCATAGGCAAAAACGGCTTTCTTAGCATATAGCCGGAAAAAACATTCGGTCAATAAAACGGCTGTGCAAATCCAACAGAACAGTTTTACAGAAGCGGGAGTTCTCCATCCTAAATCGTTGGTATAAAAGCTGCTGTAGCAGAAAAAAATCATTACTGAAATAAACAGAAAAAAATTGACGGAAAGTCTGACAAACCGTTTTTTCGGTAATACACCCGGCACAATCATGGCTACAATACCCAAAAGTTGTGAAATTCCGCATCTGGCAGTCATTGTGATTAACGTAAACTCAAGGAAGACAATAATTATTCCGAACGGTCCTTTTGTTGAATTGAAAGGCGGCAATACCCCATACAGCGTACCGACATTGATATTTTCCTGAGAAAAAAGACCGTAAAAAAACGGAGATGCCATAAGCAGACTGACAATGACGACAATTATCTGATACAGAATTGCAGCATTAAAATCTTTCCTGAAATCTTTGGAAAAGAGGTAAACCGGAACAAGGGAAAGAACAAAAATAAAAAGTGCAATCACACCGGAATATATATTGCTGATAAAAGCAGAGGCCGCCATACTGCCCATGATGATTGCAATGTGAATGTTGCGTTTTTTATCACTTTCTTTCAGTAAAACGCAGTAGAAATAAATCAAAAACAAAGTTATTGTTGCACTGAAGATACAGTGAGGAGACCAAATCATATCGTTGACGAGAGGCCAAAAACCGAAGAACACAGGAGATTCAACACCTTTGTAGTATTCTCCGGGTGACATCAGCCCTTTCCAGAATGGAGAAACATACTTTGTCAAAACATCACCGGGAGAGCCGGACATAAACACAAGTACCAGAAAAATCCATGTAAGTTTTCTGCCTGACAGTTTGTAAGACAGAGCACCTGCGGTCAGCATCGTCATAATAAAAACCAGACCCTGAATACCGGCACCTGCCTCAAATGATTGCATCCCGAACAGAATGACCGGCTGTGCCATTACTGTGTGAAGTCCGCAATGACTGATATAGGTTATCAGTTTTCCCCCATCTGCAAGCCATGGTGTACGAAGCGGAAACCCCGCCAGTGCAATGGCATCAACCAGAGCAGTACGCTGGTGGTCAAAAGAACTGTTCATAAAATACATTCCGCCGTCAATGATGTGCGGTTGACAACTGTAAATGATAACACGTGATAATGCCGTCAGTGTAATTGTATAAATCAAGATTGCTTTATCTTTGATAAGGTAAAGTTGCTTTCTTCGTAACACAATCACAGCAAAGGCTATCACATAGAGCAGGATTACCAATGTTCTGCCATACGGCAGGATATTCCCCGCAAAATAGGAGACTGATTCAAAGACCGAAAAGCCAATTAAAGGTGCAAAAAAAAGGGAAACGCAGGAATCCTCACTGTCTCTCAATGTATCAGGCATAATTGCAAGCCCCAGCAGTGTGCTGAAAACGAGCATCACAAGCTCATAAATAAATGCAATCCACATCATAAACTCATATTTCTCCTTATCACATTGAAAAAACAATTATTCCCGAAACAATCAGGATAAGTGCAATTATTTTTTTTACGGTTATACGTTCCTTGTACAGAACGGCACTCAGAACAGTGACGTAAATATAACTTGTGGACTCTATTACTGCACCCAAAGACAACTGTACAACTCTGTAGGCAAATACCGAACAGAGACTTGCCAGAAATAAAATGAAGTAGGCTCCTATAACAAGCGGGTTGAAGTATTCCTTCAATACAGAGGAATACTCTTTTTGTGCTGCTTTTTTCAGCATGAACTGGGATACGGAACTGATTAAAACCCCGACAGACATAATCAGCGGATATAACAGGGTCTGATTCATTTTTTTGCCTCATTTTGATCGGAAAAAGAAAAAATAATGATTCCCGCTACAATTAAGCCAAGTCCGATTATTCTCTTCGGCGTGACGGATTCGTCAAAAAACAGAATGCCGAAGATCATCCCCCATATTACGGTTGCCGCCTTATTTGCAAAAGCCGTGGATAACGGAATGCGTTTGATTATCTGTTGCCATCCTATTGCATACATTCCTAATAGAGAAATCATGCAGAAATATAAAAGACAGAAGCGTATGCTTAAAAATTCTTTGCCGGAAGCAAGTTTGCTGAAAATTCCCGCAGAAGAATAAAACATAAAAAGAATATGAAGCAGAAGGTACGTTTTTGTATTTTTCATCTAAACTGGTCCGACCTTTGAAATGTTGATATCCCGAGTAGGGTCTTCGGTTCGGTTTTCAATATTGATTGTATCTTTTATCACATACTGGGGAGCTTTATTGATTGAAATATAAATT
>JAKSPF010000090.1 GCA_024405065.1 Sphaerochaetaceae bacterium
TTTCATCCTTTGCAAAGATCTGAACCGGCATTTCGCCGCTTCCGCCGTTGGCATTGAATGTAATCGTATAATTTGTAACTTGCGGCTTCGGATTATCCGGTGTAGCACTGCTCGGTTCGCTCTTACATCCCATTGAAAAACATACGAGCACCACCAATAACAATAAAAAAGCTCTTGACTTTCTCATTTTGTACATCCTCCCACTGTCAACTCAAAATTCAGAATGACCCCTCGTTTTGCAAGTTGCTCTTCAATTCCGGTAATCCGACAGTCCGGTTTTACCGACTGAATACACAACGCACTTGCAACAAACTGTAATCAAAATTATTACTTTAGTGTGTCACTTAATTATTTCAGTATGTTACAAGAAACACAATAGTATTTCAAAATTTTCGTATGGAATTGAATGATACAAAAAATATTGACCCGATAATCATAAATCAGGAACGGCTGATTATTGAAAAACTTATTCAGATACGCCGGTCAAAAAGACTGAGTCAACAAAGGCTTTCTGAATTGTCAAATCTGTCACAGAATACTGTTGCATACATTGAAAACGGAAGACGTCATCCTACTTTGATTACAATACTGACACTTTGTAAAGCATTGGAAATAAATCCTGCTACACTTCTTAATGTGAATAACAATAACGAGGAAATAAAGAAAAAAATTACAAACCTGTTGGAAACGTTACAATAGCAGAACGATGTACGGCATTGCCGCAACGACGCAGAGATTGCCCGTAAGTTCCAGCGTATGTCTATCCGGCAAAAATGACGAGGCAAGGTCAAGGAACAAGGAAATGACAGTACTATGTGTACGGCATTGCCGCAGTGACGCAGAGATTGCCCGTAAGTTTTGCCGGATCACATTTTGGAGAGAAAGGGAATGCCCACCAACCTAAATGCATTCTTCATTGTCTGCAGCACCATCCTGCACAACCCTATTCTTGCAACCACAAGCTGAGGAGTTTCGGCTTTGAGAACCTGATTGTCATGGTACCAACGGCTGAAGGTTTTGGAGAGATTGTAGAGGAAGGAACATATCAGTGACGGGTCATAAGATTTTGCAGCCTTTTCAACGGTTTCGGGGAAGGAACCGACGGCTTTGATTATCTCCCGCTCGTCTGAAAGGGAAAGGAGCGAGGGGTCAAAGGTGAATTTGCTGTATGAGGTTCCGGTCTGCGCAAAGGTGCGCATTATTGAACTGATACGGGCTCCCATATATTGAAGATACGGACCGGTGTTTCCGTTGAAGGAGAGACTTTCTTTGGGATTGAAAGTAATATCCCGCAAAGGGTCAAACTGAAGCATGTAGTAATTGAGAGCACCGAGCGCAATACTGTGTGCAGTGGCATCAACATCATCCAGCTCTGAAGCACGGTTCTTTTCAAGAATTTCATTTTTTGCCATTTCCGTAAGTGAGGCAACGAGATCGTCTGCATCAACAACAGTTCCCTCACGGCTTTTCATTCTTCCGTCAGGAAGAAAAACCATACCGTAGGAAAGGTGGTGAAGATCTTTTGCCCACGTGAAGCCGAGTTTGTCAAGGATGTGAAACAGTACGGTGAAGTGATACTTTTGCTCACTTGCAACAACGTAGACAAGACTGTCAAAAGGCCAGTCTTCATGTCTGCTGATTGCAGTTCCTATATCTTGGGTGATATAGATTGAAGTTCCGTCTTTTCTGAGCAGGATTTTGCGGTCAAGACCTATGTCGGAAAGATCTATGAATACTGCACCGTCATCGGCTTTTTCAAAAATCCCACGTGAAAGCCCGTCAAGAACCTTGTCTTTTCCGAGTTTGTAGGTATCGCTCTCATAGTAATATCTGTCAAACGATATTCCCGTCCGGGCGTATGTTTCATTAACTCCGTCAATGGTCCAACCGTTCATCAACTTCCACAGAGCAAGCGTTTCCGGATCGCCGGCTTCCCACTTCTGCAGCAACTCCTGAGCCTGAGCATCGGCAGTACCGTCTTCTTTTTCCCACTGTGCAAACTTCACATAGTAATTACCCACAAGATGATCACCCTTTATTCCGCTGCTCTGAGGTGTTTCTCCATGACCGAACTTTTTATAGGCAAGCATTGATTTACAGATGTGGACACCGCGGTTGTTAATCAGATTGACTTTCATCACTTCTGCGCCGTTGGCTTTGAGAAGTTCACTGACGCTGTTACCGAGACAATCGTTTCTCACATGACCGAGGTGAAGAGGTTTGTTTGTGTTCGGGCAACTGAACTCAACCATCACTTTTTTTCAGGAAACTGATTGGGTTTTTCCGTAATCATCACCTTCTGCTTCTATTTTTTTGAAAAGACCGCCTATCATGTCATTCATATCAAGACGGACATTCATATACGGTCCGGCAGCAAACGCAGTTCCGGAGGGTTTATTGTCAAGCGAATTTATATCATCGGACAGTTCCTGCGATATTGTATTAGGAGACTTTTTCATTGCTTTGGCAAAGAGAAACATCGGAAACGCAAGATCCCCCATCTCCGGTTTGGGAGGAACCTGAATCATCACCTCCGGAAGTTTTTCACTGAATCCTGCTTTTGAAGCAAGAATTTCAAGCCTGCCCTGCACAAAATTTTTCCACTGCTGTCTGTCTATCATTTTACATTCCTCTCACGTACACTGACTTCTCCGGTTGAAAGAACCGTCTCCGTATCACCACAAGCTATATGAAGAGCACAGTCGTTGTCAATTTCGGTAACCGTTCCGTGTCCGGTAATTTTACCCGCCTGTACTATGTCAACTTCTTTCCCGAGAACAGTGTTTATTCCGCGATATTCACCAAGCCACAGAGGATCGGGATTTTCCACCATCTGCACTATATTTTTCACAACCGCATTCACAAGATCCATAGGTTCTGCATCACAACGGTCAGAACCGTCATAAAGACTGATTGCCGTCTGTGACAATTCTTCAGGAAAATTTCTTTGTCGTACGCAGAAATTGATTCCTATGCCCAAAACAACACTGTCACCGGCACTTTCCGCAAGAATACCGCAGACCTTCTTTCCCTTATAAATTATGTCATTCACCCATTTTATCTGACATCTTCTGTCCGTTTCATCAAGAATGGCACGTCTTACGGCAACTGCTGCCTTTGCGGTAAGAAGCATTGAATTGTCCTTCGGAACAAGCATACTCATATATATTCCGCCCTCCGGAGAAAAAAAGCTTCTGCCAAGTCTTCCCCTTCCCTCGGTCTGTTTCCATGCAACAATCACCGTACCGTCCGTTGCGCCCTCTTCCTTCTGTTGTTTCAAAAGTGCATTAGTGGATTCTGTTTCATCATAAAACTGCATTTTTATATTCATACACACACCGCCTTTCCGTCTCCGGTAATTTTAACCCTGAGCAAATCACCGCAATATGAATTTTCCGGAACACCGTCAACAGTTACCGTAAGGTAGTTTCCGGTAAGTCCGGACCACTTTCCTTCACTGTGTTGCTCAATTATCACCTCATTGTTATTTCCGATTTGTCTGTTTCTGTACGCAAGATTCAGAGAACAGGACAAATCCCTTAGTATTTTTGCCCTTTCATCCCTGACACTCTCCGGAACCCTGTCCTTAGCCCTGTACAGCACCGTATCGGGACGAGGACTGAACGGAAAAACATGAAGTAAAGCAAACTGATGTTTTTCAAGAAACGATTTTGTAATCTGAAAGTCCTCATCTTCTTCACCCGGCAG
This sequence comes from Sphaerochaetaceae bacterium, assembly GCA_024405065.1. Lineage (GTDB taxonomy): Bacteria > Spirochaetota > Spirochaetia > Sphaerochaetales > Sphaerochaetaceae > JAKSPF01. Next base: position 3,709 of record JAKSPF010000090.1, read on the forward strand.
TCCGGTAATCACATCACAGGCAAGAAACGGATCTTTTCTTATTTTCCTCAACCTGTCAATCACATATTCCAGATGTGAACTGCTGTAATGCCTGTTGACCCTTTTTATCACCTTATCAGACGCACTCTGAAGCGGAATATGAAAGTAAGGCTGCACCCGTGTATCTTCAAGTTGTCTCAGAAGTAAATCATCAATGTGATCAGGCTCAAGGGATGAAAGTCTTATTCTCATATCCGGGCCGAGCCGGTTCAGCAGCTTTTCAAGCAGTCCGCCGAGTCCCCTTCCCTCGTGGTCGTACATTGTGAGATTCACACCTGTCAGAACAATTTCATGATATCCGTTTTTTTCAAGTTCAAGAGCCCTTACCGTCACGGTATCTGCATCAAGTGATACAGACCTTCCTCTTGCAATATGTACGCGGCAGAATCCGCAGTTATTGTCACAACCGTCCTGCACTTTAAGATAGGCTCTGCTATGATATGAAAAACCGGTTGCTGCATAGTCAAACACGGTACTTGTGATTGACGGAGAAGAAACAAAAGTTCTCACATTGTCGTAAAGAGTTTTCTCCGGATGAAGTGAAATGTATACCGGCAGTTCAAGAAGTTCTGCTTTTCTTGTCAGGGGAAGGACAATCACACTGTCAGAGAGTGCCCCCACATCTGAGGGAGATACCTGTGCATAACATCCGGTGACAATCGTTACCGCCTGTTTTGCAAATATTCTTATGACTCTGCGGGCTTTTTGCTCCGCTTTTCCGGTCACCGTACAGGTATTGACAATCACAAGCTCCGCACCTGCGGAAGTTTTGAGTATCTCATTACCTGCATTCGCAAAAGACCGGGCAATTGCTTCACTTTCACACTGATTCACCCTGCACCCCAGGGTGTATACAAAAATCTTCACACCGGCATTTTACATAAAATGCACGGGATTGAGAAGAATCGCCTTTGAGTATAATATTGTCGTATGTCAACAGGAGGACATAATGTCAAAAGAATTCATCGTTGAAACAAGTGCAAGACATGTTCATGTCACACAGGAAACATTGGAAAAGCTGTTCGGAAAAGGATATCAGCTTACGATAAGAAAAGAACTCTCACAGCCCGGTCAGTTTGTTTCAAATGAAAGAATAACCGTTGTAGGTCCTAAGAGGGAAATTGCAAACATTTCCATTCTCGGTCCGGATCGCAAAGCAAATCAGGTTGAAATCTCACTCACCGATGCACGTAACATAGGAGTTGAGGCTCCGGTACGTGAGTCTGGTGACATTGCAGGTTCTGCACCGTGCAAACTTGTAGGTCCTGCAGGTGAGGTTGAGATTACAGAAGGTGTAATTGCTGCAAAGAGACACATTCACATGACACCGGCAGATGCAAATGAATTCGGTGTGAAAAACGGAGATATTGGGAGTGTCATGGTTGACTGCGGTACAGGCAGAGGTGCGGTTCTTGCAAACACAGGAATCCGCGTGTCAGATAAATTTGCACTTGCAATGCACATTGATACGGACGAATCCAATGCCGCCGGTTGCAAAGGTGATGTGAAAGGAATTATCTGCAATATTTGAATCACGTTACAATTTGTGAATTACAGAAAGCTTGCAAAACCGAGCTTTTACAGACAGAAACCGCACAGGATTCCCGTGCGGTTTTTATATTTATGGAATTTCTCATAGAGCGATGTAAGGTAACAATATTATCTCTCAAACCACCGCATTTCTTTCAGTGTTTGTTTGTAGTTTTCAGTCAGAGAACATACAGACACATCTTTTTTTTCTTCCTCATAGTGCCGATACCAGTGTGTTATCGGAAAATCCGTCCCTAACAGC
>JAKSPF010000091.1 GCA_024405065.1 Sphaerochaetaceae bacterium
TTCTTGTGGCCTCGATACTGAACTCGCTTACTGAGGCAAGTCCGCCGAACACAACTCTGAGGTGTTCACACTTTAGAACAGTATCCATCACTTGCCTCCCTGTACATTTCTGTTTTTCCTGCAAAACGGAATTTTGAATTTCGGGATATTTATATGAATCTTTCCGTTAACAAGGTCTTCAACAATTTTTTTCATTGAAAAATCATACCTTCCCATAAGTCCTTCCGGTCTGAATATCATCATAAGTACCAGTGCCAGTGAATAGGCAACCATACGGTAATCGGAAAATGCTCTCAGCAACTCCGGAAGAGCCGTCAGGACAACGGCTGAAATTATTGAACCCAACATTGAGCCCATACCGCCGAGCACAACCATCACAAGAATTTCTATTGACTTCATGAACTTGAATGTTGAAGGATAAAGAGACCCCAGATATCCCGCATACAGACAACCTGCAACACCGGCAAGCATTGCCGAAAGCACAAAAGCGGTTGTCTTGTAAAACGTTATATTCACACCGACTGACTCGGCTGCAATCTCATTTTCCCTGATTGAAAGCACCGCTCTTCCGTGACGGCTCTTCATGAATGTGTGAATTATTGCTACGCACAACACGACAACAATAAATGCAGTATTGAATCCGGTATATTTGGGAATTCTGGCAAGACCGGCAGAACCGTATGTGAATTTGAACCCCAAAACGGAGTCTATGTTTGTCAGTACAATTCTGATTATCTCACCGAAACCGAGTGTGATTATGGCAAGATAATCACCTTTCAGTCTCAAAGCAGGGATACCTACAAGAAGCCCGAAAATCCCCGCAACAACAGCACTTATCACAACTGCGGCGAAAATATACGGAACAAGAGCAGCATTGCGCCCGGCTTTAATCAGACTTGCAGCCGGTACAGCCTTCATAAATATTCCTGCAGCATAGGCACCTACTGCCATAAACCCTGCGTGACCGAGCGGAAGTTGTCCCAGATAACCGCACGCAAGATTGAGCGATGTAGCAAGTATTATGTTTATTCCTATGGTAATGAGTATTCCGCGCCAGTAGTTGGTAATCACCCCGCCGCTTATCATCACGGTCATAACAGTCCAAAGAAGGACAATCAGCACTGTATTGAGTACATAACTTTGCCATGTCTTCATACGGAAATTTTCCATCTGACGCCTCCTCACACCTTTTCCTGTATCTTTCTTCCGAGAAAGCCTGTGGGTTTGAAAAGGAGTACAACTATAAGCACAAGGAAAACAACCGCGTCCTTCCACATTGAAAGATGAACGGCAGAAACCAATGCCTCAAGTATTCCTATGGCAAAACCACCGAGCACAGCACCCGGAATTGAACCTATTCCGCCTAAAACGGCAGCTACAAAAGCCTTTATCCCCAACATTGAACCCATTGTAGGACTTGCCTGCGGATACGCACAGAGATAAAGAGCCGAACCGAGTCCCGCAAGTGCACTGCCTACAGCAAATGTTATTGAAATTGTTCTGTTGAGACTTATACCCATAAGTTGTGCAGCACCCATATCTTCGGATACGGCACGCATTGCTTTTCCCATTTTTGTTTTATTCACAAACAAAGTCAAAAGCACCATTGCCGCAACGGAAACAAGTATTGTGACTATGGCAGCCATGCTGATACTCACAGAACCGATACGGACATTTCCGCTTACCATAGGACTCATACTTTTCTGATCTGCACCGAATATCATCTGAGCACCGTTTTCAAGCAGAAAAGACACCCCTATTGCAGTAATCAGGAGAGAAAGGCGCGGAGCATTTCTCAAAGGAGTGTATGCAACCTTTTCAATAATAACTCCCAATGCAGTACTGACAATTACGGCAAGAATTACCGCAACAACAGGAGGAAATGCAAAACTGGCTATCCCGTAATAAACCATGTATGCACCGACCATGATTATGTCACCATGTGCAAAGTTCAGCAGCAGTATGATTCCGTAAACCATACTGTAACCCAATGCAACAAGTGCATACACCGAACCGGTCTGAAGTCCGTTGACAAGCTGTACTATCAATGTAGAAAAATTCATGCTTCACCCATAAACAAAAAGCGCAAGGCTTTGTGCCTTGCGCCCGATTTTAACAGATTTTTCTCCTAATTCCTATACCGCAGGAATTAAAAGAAATCGGAGAAGGCCTCTTTGCCGTTCTCAATCTTAATAAGCGCTACCGATTTTACCGGATCATTTGTACTGTTGAATGTATACGAACCGGTGATCCCCTCAACACCCTTCATTCCTTTGATTGCATCAATAACTGCCTGCTTGTATTCCGGAGTACCTGCTTTAAGACCTTTTTTCTCCGCTGCCTCAATACCTTTTGCCATGACCATTGAAGCATCCCATGCAAGAGGTGCAAACATATTGGGAACATCTTCACCGTATGTTGCCTTGTAATCCTTTTCAAACTGAGCAACAGAAGGAGTACCTGCAGCATAACCGCTCATGTATACCGTTCCTTCAAGGTCTTCTGCCGAGGCATAGTTTACTACAGAACCGAAACCGTCACCGCCGATGATGGGAGCCTGACATCCTTGTGCCCTGAGTGCGGTAATCGCAAGCCCGGCTTCTCCGTAGTATATCGGCATAAGAACAACATCAGGATTCTTTGCCGCAATATTGGTCATCTGAGCCTTGTAGTCAACATCACCGGCAGAGAAAGCCTCTTTTGCAACAACATTCAGACCGTAATTATTTTTCTTGGAATCAAATCCCTGCACAATTGCCTCTGAATAATCCGAGCCGTTTTCGTAGAAGATTGCAACATTCTTTGCACCCAGAACTTTTGCCGCATACTCAGCCATTTTTTCTCCCTGGAAAGGATCAAGAAAACACGTTCTGAATACATTTGTCTTTACTTCTGATTTAGGATCATCGGGATCCATAACAGTCACCTTAGGACTTGTAGCAGAAGCAGTGATTTCCGGCATGTTTATTTCGTAAGTTGCATCCGAAAGGGCAATAGTGGCACCGGTAAGTACGGAACCGATAATCGCAGTTGCCCCTTTGTCCACCGCAAGGTTCAATGCGTTTACAGCTTCAACTCCGTCAGCCTTATCGTCATATTCAAGAAGAACAATCTGCTTGCCGTTGATACCGCCCGCAGCATTCAGTTTATCAAAATACATCTTCACCGAATTACGGACAGGAACACCGTACATTGCGTAATCACCGGTTGTGTTCCCAATGAAAGCAATTGTAATGGTATCAGGAGTTTTACTGCTGCTGTCAGAACTCTTCTTGCTGCAACCTGTCAAAACACAGGCAAGCAAAACACAAACCGTCAGAACTACGAACATTGTTTTTTTCATACGTGTTCTCCATTTTCAAAAAAATTTTTGTAATTTATACATTTTTCCGTATTTTTATGCAATATCCCCGACAAAAAACTTAAAAATGTGAAATGGAAAAAAAGCGGACTGTAAAATGTCCGTAAACCCTTTGAAAAAAGAAAAAGCCCTGCAATTGCAAGACCCTCTCCTCTACTCCCAACCCGACTCGAACGGGTCACCTTCTCCTTAGGAGGGAGACGCTCTATCCAGATGAGCTATGGGAGCAACAAAACTTATTATATCGTTATTTTTTCAGATATTCTACTGCCTCCTCAAGGCTCATCTGTCTGCAGGCATCCTCATCATGCTGATACTTATCGGCTATTCTGATATTTCTGTCACCGTGTTTCAGGTAAAAACCGTAACGCCCGCTGCGTATTGCAAGTGCAGCGCCTTCATATTCACCGAAATCCTTAACTGGTGCAGTTTTATCTGATACAGGTTTAGCGTTTCTCACAGAAGATCGTTTTGTACCGCCATCCTTTTTTTCTTTAGGAACACTGAAAATTTTGCGTGCTTCACTTTCCGTCACGGCAAAAATCTCTTCAACATCTTTCAGTGACCGGAAATCACTGCCGCATTTGAGATAAGGTCCGAACCTTCCTATGTCTGCGGAAATTTCACTCCCGTCCGTATTTGTGCCTATGATTCTCGGGAGGTTGAAAAAATCCATTATATGCTCAGATGTGACAACCTTTCCCTTGAGTTGAGCAGGCACCTTGTATCTGAGCACATCACTTGTATCAGCCATATCACCTATCTGCCAATAATCACCGTAACGTCCCGTGCAGTATAAAATAGGTCTTCCATCAGGTGATGTTCCCACAACCGCAGGACCGGTTGCTCCGGAACCTCTGACAGCAGTATTTCTTTTAAGTTCCTCAACCATCTCATCCGTCACACTAGCAGGAGTCCAGTCTGCCGGAACGGATATGTATTTTCCGTCTTCTGTCAGCACATAGGGGCCGTACGGTCCCAAAATTACAGAATTTTTTTCTGAAAGCTGAGAAAGATTCAGTCTTTTCACTGTCTTTGAATCTATTCTATTCTTCACATCCTTCACCTGAGAAAGAAGTCCGGATTTACCTTCATAAAAATTCCTGAGGTAATCAACCTCTTCAAGACTGCCACCTGCAATATTATCAAGGTCGGTTTCCATATCCCTTGTGAATTTGTAGTCAATACGGTCTGCAAAAAATCCCTCAAGAAGCTGTATCACACCAAAACCCGTAAAAGTAGGTACAAGGCTGTTGCCTTCTTTCACCACATACTGCTTTTCAAGAATTCTGTCTATGATTGATGCGTACGTTGAAGGTCTGCCTATTCCGAGTTTTTCAAGTTCCTGAACAAGTGAAGCCTCAGTGTATCTGTTGGGTTCTTTTGTACGATGAACTGTCTCATGAAGCTCATTAAGGGTAAGAATCTGATTTTTTTCAAGCTTGGGAAGAATTTTTTCCTTATCCTCAAGTGCAGCATCCGGATCGTCATAACTTTCAACATACACACGCAGAAAACCCGGAAATTCTATACGCATACCCTTTGCCGAAAACTCTGCCTTTTTACCGTCTGAAGATGTTGCACTGACTGATACCGCAGTTGACACCTTTACAGCATCTTTCATCTGACACGCAAGAGTTCTTTTGTAAATAAGAGAATAAAGTGCAAGTTCACGCCCTGTAAGATCTGTATCCTCAGGCTTTACAAAAACATCACCTGCAGGTCTTATCGCCTCGTGTGCTTCCTGCGCAATATCACTTTTTGACGCATAGTGACGCGGGCTCTCCGGCAGAAAACAGGAACCGAACAGATCAGACACTGCCTTGCGTGCCGCCTCAGTACCCTCTTCACTCAAAGCAGGTGAGTCCGTTCTCATGTAGGTGATAAAGCCTTTTTCATACAGACTCTGCGCAATTCTCATTGTATCCTTTGCGGAAAGTCTGAGCTTTCTGTTTCCCTCCTGCTGCAGAGTACTTGTAATGAAAGGCATATAAGGCTTCTGATACTTTGTTTCCTCTGCAAGACCGCTCACGGTAAAGGTTTCTTTCTTCAGTGAAGAAATAAGAACCTGTACGTCCTCGTATTTCAGAAGCATTACCTTTGATGAGCCTGAAAATTCACCCGTCTCGGAATCAAAA
>JAKSPF010000092.1 GCA_024405065.1 Sphaerochaetaceae bacterium
AATGCTCTGAATTCGGAGTTATTGCTTGAAGGGTCAATTCTCGAGTTTTTGTTTGTTGTAAAATAAGGATTTTCAGGAGTTGCACGATGGCAAACGACATCAATGTTGTAGTTTTAGTCGGGCGTCTCACAAGGGACTGTGAGCTCAGATCCACTGCCGGAGGTTCTTCGGTGTGCCGTTTTTCCATAGCGGTGAACAGGCGAAGAAAAAACGGTGATACATGGACAGACGAAGCAAACTATTTTGACATTGTTCTCTGGGGCAGACAGGCCGACAGCCTCAAATCTTATCTTCTCAAGGGGCGGGGGGTTTCAATTGAAGGAGGACTGAGGCAGAGCAGATGGGAGCAGGACGGTCAGACACGTTCCAGGATTGAGGTTGTTGCAAACAATGTTCAGCTTCTTTCGTCAAGTCAGGGTTCCGCATCCGGTATGCCGGTACCTGAAAGAGATAACGGGTTGTCTCCGCAGATGGCACAGAGTGTGTCTTCTGCACAGGACTTCGGTCCTGAGCAATTTGAGGATGACTCGGATATTCCATTCTGATTATTAGGAGTTTGTATGATGCATGAAGAAGATAAAGATGCAATGAATGAGGCTACAGGTAGCTTCAGAGATAAGAAAATGGGCGGTTTGAAACACGTCGGTTTCAAGAAAAAGGTTTGTAAGTTCTGTGCAAACAAAACTGAGCCGGACTACAAGAATCCGGAGCAGCTCAAACGTTGTACTACGGAAAGGGGAAAGATACTTCCTGCAAGAATTACAGGAACCTGTGCAAAGCACCAAAGGGCTCTTGCAAGGGAAATAAAAAGAGCAAGGGCTCTTGCTTATCTTCCTTTTGATAAACAGTAATCAAAGGCGGTGTCCGCAGTGGAGCAGAGGAAGGGAAATCCCGGTGTAAATGTTGTCGTAAGTATTGTTCTTAGCGTGTTACTTGCAAGACTTGCAGGAGGCAATATGTTTTTTACCGTTCCGCTTCTTCTTGTTGCACAGCACATAACCGACAGAAAAAAAGCCGTACTTCCGTTTTTTGCATCTGCACTTGCGGTGAGTCTTCTTTTCATTTTGAGAGTGATGCAGCAGGACGAAGCAAAGTTTACCGGAATGTTTTTTCTCGGTTTGCTTTTTCCTGTTTCTGCCGCTTTGGGTTGTGCTTTATGGACTTTTCTGCGTGATTTCAGTGATTCTGTTTTGAGAAAGCTTGTAATCTGCAGTTTGGTTCCGGCCGTATTTTGCGGTACATTTGCGCTGTGGCTTACTACGAGCGGCGGAGCGCAGGTACTTGAGGAAATACGTGAGGCATATATGGCTTTGCTTCCGGCGGAACTTTTGGGAATAAATACGGAAGGATTTGCAAAGATGATTGCAACTGTTCTTCTGATGATGATTTTCCCGATGGGAATTCTGTTTCAGGCGGTACCGATACTTGTTACGGAGACCGTGTTGCACAGGTTTGATGAAAAGTGGCAGTATGGTTTTGCCAACATGAAGATGCCCGGTTTCTTTGTGTGGATTCTGATGGGATCGTGGATTGTCACAATGCTGGGTAACATTGCGTTTACCTATCCGGAAGTTGTTTCCGTGTTCTGTTGGAACATATCAATAGGCTTGAGTATGCACTATTTTCTGAATGGAATTTCAATAATGATTGCAAGAATCAGGAGAAGTGCTGCTGTTACAGCCGGGAAGGTGTTGGTTTGGATTGCTCTTGCGCTTATTGTGCCGGGAGTAAATGCCGTGGTGATTTCAGTGCTTACCGTTATGGGTGTGCTGGAAACGTGGATTAAATTAAGATAAACGGGGAACTTTGAAAGTTTCTCTGAACAATTTTTAAAGGAGTTCATTATGAAAATCATTTTGAATCAGGACGTACCTAACCTCGGAGAAGAGGGAGATGTCTGTCTGGTGAAAGACGGTTATGCACGTAATTTTCTTTTGCCGACTGGTGCAGCGGTTGTCTACAACAATTCAAATCTTGCGGTTTTCAAAAGCAAGGCTGCAGCAATTGAAAAAAGAAAAACTGCAAAGCGTCAGGCTTCTGCGGAGCTCAAGGACAGGCTGGATTCTGTGGAGCTTACCCTTATAGTTGCTGCCGGTGAGTCCGGAAAGCTTTTCGGTTCTGTTACGCAGACAATGATTCAGGAAGAGCTTGCAAAGCTCGGTTTTGAAATTGAGAAGAAAAGGATTGAAGTTGCTACGCATGCTATAAAAATGACGGGTAACTACACAGCCAGAATCCGTCTTTATGAAAATTCCTCTTCTATAATCAAACTCATTGTGAAAAGTGAAGCTGAAGTGAAGAGTGAGGCTGCAAAAGCTGCAAAAGCCGCAAAAGAAGCAAAGGAAGCTGCAGAAGCTGAGGCTAAAGCGGCTGAAGCTGAAACGGAAAACACAAATCAGGAAAACTGAGCCAGATGACATAATGCCCGCATTTTGCGGGCATTCTTTTATCCGGAGGTCAACGTGGCATCTGAAAACATAGGGAGAATACCTCCTCACAATAATGAAGCTGAGACAGCATTACTCGGTGCAGTGCTTCTTAGGGAGAAAGTCCTTGATGATGTGAGTTCTCTGCTCAGGAAGGAAGATTTTTATCAGAGGTCTCACCAGTGCATTTGGGACGGTATAGTCAGACTCAGAAGTGAGCGTCCCTCTGTGACAATTGACCTTGTTACTCTTACATCATATCTGAAAGAGATCGGAACAATAGAGGATTGCGGAGGAATTCCGTACATAGCTCATCTTACAGATGTGGTTCCGGTATCAACCAATGCGGTTTCTTATGCTCAGATAATAAGAAATCTGTCAATGAAAAGACAGCTCCTTGATCTTTCAGTGAATATCGGTGACAAGGCTTTTGATGATACACAGGATGTACGTAAATCCATTGATGAACTTGAAGAGAAAATTTCAAAAATCGGAAATGATATCTCAACCGGTTCGTATATGTCTTCCGGAAAATACCTGTACAGTCTTATTGAGGATATTCACGATATGATGTCAGGTAAGAAAAATCAGGGTATATCATCGGGTTTCAAGTCAATAGATTCGTATCTCGGAGGCTTTAAGCCTGCTGATCTGATTATCATAGGTGCAAGACCTTCAGTCGGAAAAACTGCATTTGCCCTCTCAATGGCTCACAATATGGCTTTCAATATTACAAATCCGGTTAAGGTGGGTTTCTTTTCTTTGGAAATGTCCGGACAGCTTCTTATGCAGAGACTTGTTGCTCGTGAGGCATCAATCAATGCGATGGCATTGAGAAACGGAAAGCTTGACAAAAATACTGATGATGAACTGATGAATTGTGCTGCCAAACTGTATGATATGGAGTCAAATCTTCAGATACAGGATACATCCAACATAAGAATGATGGAAATCAGGGCACAGTCACGCAGAATGGTTCGTGAAGGTGTACAGATTATATTCATAGATTATATAGGGTTGATTGAGTCTGAGGGTTCTTCATCCGCAAAGGCAAGGCATGAACAGGTAAGTGAGATTTCCCGTTCTTTGAAAAGTCTTGCAAGAGAGCTTAATATCCCCATAATCTGTCTTGCACAGTTGACAAGGGATGCAGGAAAGGAAAGACAACCGGTTCTTGCAGATTTGAGAGAATCCGGCTCAATAGAGCAGGATGCCGATGTTGTGATTTTGTTGGATGATCCGTCAAAAAGACTTGATGAGAACAGTAAGGTTGCTGCAAGTAATGTTTCTGAGATTCCGGATCCGACTGACCGTGATCCTGACAGGTATTCCAGACAGATTAAGGTGATAATTGCAAAGCACCGAAACGGAAACACCGGCTTTATTGATATGATATTCAGGTCAAATTTTGTGTCTTTTGTTGATAAAGAACGTTCTGTCCGCTGATTGAAATCTGCTTCTTAGAGCCATTTGCAAAATTCCATTCATGAATTCTGAACCTGCCTTTGCGGTATAAAATGCGTTTTTGATAATTTCTTAATACACAAAGTATTATTTCAATTATCAAAAACGGTTTTCTCCTCGCAAATCCAAGTTCATTCTTCACAAAGCTCAATTTTGCAATTGGCTCCTTAACTGAGCTATTTGCTCTAAGCTTTGTGAAGGGAGAAACTTTGAAGTTCCTCAGGAACGTCTTTCAGAAAAAAAATCTCAGGATGGGAACGATTGCCAATAAAACTACAAGTCCCGTTATTTGTATAGTGAGATATGCTTTTTGGGGAAGTGTTTTTCCCGTTATCAGTTCGGTGAAAGCAATTACGTTATAACCTCCGTCAAGTGCAGGAAACGGAAGGAGATTTGCAACTGCAAGTGATACACTTATACTTCCGAGTAAGTACAGCACCGTCCTTATTCCTCTGTTGAATGATGATGAGAAACTCTTTTTTGCAAACGATCCCAAAGACTCCGATGTAGTTACTATTCCGGTCAGTGTTTCACTTATTTTCTGTTTGCCGCGAAACATGAGAACGAGGCTTTTAAGGAATTGTCCGGTTTCTGAAAAACAGTGTTTGACTGAGTTTACAACTGATGTGAAAAAAGTTTGTCCCTGTATTTTTCTTGTTGTTGTTTTTCCGCTCGGAAGAATACCGAACATTCCGTTTTCTGCACTTATCCGGAATTGTCCTCTTTGGGTTTCTACGGTGACAGTTCTGCCGTCTGTATTGTCTGAAAGCCACGTTCTGAGAGAAACGTAATCTTCAAAACTTTCTCCGTTTCCGGACAATATGAAATCGCCGTCTTTCAGTCCGGCTTTTGCTGCGGCACAACTTGGAGATACAAGTGAAATTTCAGGCAGAAGAACGTCACTTACCTGTGGCATTGAAAGGTAAGCTGAAAGGCAGAATATTGCAAATATTATGTTTGCAAAAGGACCTGCGGTATATGAAATAATACGTTTCATCTGATTTTTGAAATTCACAGGCTGTTTTGTGTGAGGTTCTGTATCCATTTTACAAAAACCTCCGAACGGGATTGCGCAGAACCTGTACTCTGTATCTTTTCTTTTGTGAGAAAATACCGACGGTCCGAATCCCAGCTGAATTACGGTTACACGTATGCCGCATGCTTTTGCAGCAAGCAGATGACCTGTTTCGTGTATAAGAATCATAAGATTGATACCTACAATACCTATGAGAAAAGAAAGAAGTCTTGACCAGAGAACCGCATTCATATTTTTATTTTTCCGCTTATTTCTTTTATGGTTGCCGGTACATCATGTATGTTTTTAGGTGCTTTGTCCCAGTTCATATCCAGCGCACGTCTGACTTCATCATGTATCTGTGGAAAACTTATTCTGCCTTCCATGAATGATTTGACTGCAATTTCATCGGCAATGTTAAAAACGATAGGGTACAGACCCTCTTTTTTTACACATTCAAATGCATCATTAAGAAACGGAAATTTATTAAAATCAGGCTTTCTGAAATTAAGATCAAGATTGGAAAAATCAAGTGAACTTCCTACCGGTTTTTCAAACTGTCTGTCCAAAAGGGCGCGCATAATGGGAAATAT
>JAKSPF010000093.1 GCA_024405065.1 Sphaerochaetaceae bacterium
TTTTCAAAATTTTCCGTTTAGTAGTCAATTTTCAAGTTGAAAACCTTTTATGTTGCTTGACAGATTGCCGTGTTCGGTATAGTTATTTTTGAGAAAAATTCTCTGCAAAATTCATAGGTAATCAGACTGGAATTCAGGGGAAAACAGACCGCTGCTGATGGGATATGCAAGAAACGGTTCAATAGTTTTAAGGTCAAAAACGTGCAGAGCCGGAAAGGCAATTTCAGAATTCATGAATGGAATTTTGAAATTGGCTTTCTGAAATCAAGCCATGCAACAAGAATTGCAAGCCCACCCGCAGGAATCATCATAATACTTGCGGAGCTTGCCAGTGAAGGAAGAAACACAAACAAAACAACCATAAGAATAAGAGGGAAAACCGCAATTTTCAGATGATGGCTGAAATATTTATATGCAAGACTTCCGAAAAGAGCCGCAACAACATTTGCAAATGCAGGACGAAGGACTTCACTTTGAAGAACAGGACGCAAAGGTTGAAGAAGTAAAACTCCCGCAGAAAGAACGGCAACAGTTACTAAAGCCGAAGTTGCTATTGCCAAAGTGGAAATAATCTCGTTTTCCGGAGTTCCCACTTTAGCCCCTGTCATATCCCGTGCGTTATCGGCACAAGGCATTTTCATGTTGATAAGATTTCCGGTTATAAAACCGAGGTAACTGCCCCCTGCCCCGAGCATTGGGGTATAAACAAGAAATTCAACAACACTGACAACAAGCCATACAATTCCTACAGCAACAAAACCTTTCATTGCTGCCGCAATATCCGGCATCGCCCCGATAAAAACCCCTATTACAAACGGAGACGCAAGCAAAAATACAACGGTTATCAGAGAAAACAATCTTCCCAAAACATGTGTCCTGTCGTTATATCTTTCAAATATTTCATTTTTTTCCATTACCGACACCTCACCTAAAAAGACCGATTATCACAGCAGCAGTCATACCGGCAAACATGCTTATTGCAACGGAGAATCCCTCAAGCCACGCTTGTTTTTTACTTTTTTCAAGCCACGTGAAAAGGCACATGGTCAGGGCAGAAACCGTCACTACAATCAAAGGTATCCAATCTCCTTTGAATGAAAAAAGACCTCCGGAAGAAACAAACTGTCCTACATAACTTCCGGTGTATGCACTTATAAGTCCTATGAACATTGAAGCCATTGCAGTATCGGCAAATCCGCTTTTTGATTTTTTTTCAAGAGAAACTGAATTACCGGTTTTAAATTTTTTAAGATAACTTTTATTGAACAAAGCAGATAAAATAATTTCCCAAACTATACAAAGGCTCATAAGAAGAGCAACGGTTGAAAATACCTGAGCAGTCATCTCCGAAGGATTCAATGACGCTCCCAACTGCTCTGCTGCAGCCTCTGCAACCTGAGTTTCATAATGCAACGCACCGATAACGGAAAGCCGAAGCCATGGCCATGGAATTCCGAGACTTCCGGAAAGAGCAATGACTCCAAGCAGAATACCGATGCTCGGAACAACGGAAAAAGCAATACAGGAAGATATCACCCTGTTGAGCTTTGCCCTTTCCATTCCTATAGCAAGCCCTGCCCTATATGCCCTGACTATAAAAATAATACAAATCAGTGCAACAAAACCTATTATTGAGCCGCATACAACATAAACGGGCGCACTGTTAAGCAGATCAAATACAGACATTCCAACACTCCTTTTCAGGAAACAGGTTCAATAAAGCAATTTCTGAATCTATCACCCCTTTCAAATTCATTTGAAAAAAATTCGTATGCTTGCGCTCCGGGAGATAAAAGTACAACCTGCATTACATCACAATCAGAAACGGAGGACATAACTCCTGAAACGGCATCTTCAATTTTTTCATACGGTCCATAATACTTTATATGTTTTTCATCAAGAAGGGGTATAAGAGACTGACGTGTAAAATTACCGTCAAGAAGGTGAACACTTACACTTGACTTAAGCACATCAAGCATTTCACTTCCGTCCAGATTCTTACCAGTTCCCCCGCATATCAGATGAACGGGCATTGTATTGAAATTGGCAAAAGAAAAGCTTACTGCAGCGGGAATTGTAGCAGCACTGTCATTTACAACAATCAAATTGCTGCGTCTTGTCACAAGTTCCGCACGGTGAGGAACTCCCTTAAAACTTTTCAGTGCCATATTGACCTTTCCTTGAGAAAATCCCATTCTTCTGAGAACGGCGTAAGCATTTCTGAGGTTCAAAGGGAGTTCTTTTGAAAAACCGGACATTGCATATTCCGATGAATAAATGCTCTTCCTGCCAAGTCCTGCAATTTTAGCTACATTATGCGTTACCTCATAAGGACATAACAGTTTTTTTGCAGAAGAACCGAACATCTTTATTTTTTCCCCTACATCCGTTTCCCTGTCACCGGTAAAATCTGAACTATCACAGTCAAGGACATTAGTAAACATGGAAATCTCAATTTCAGGCATTTTTCCGTCAAGATACCTGTATGTATCTCTCACCTGCCATGCTGAAAATTCACACACAAGATATTGAGGAACATCTCCCTGTTCCCAAAGTGCAAGTTCGGCAAAAGGAGAAATCCCCATATTACCGCACATTCTTGCCTTAAATCCCATTGAATTAAGACAGCTGCACACAGCGCTTGAAGTCACCGTTTTGCCCTTTGTTCCGGTAATACAAACAAGCTTTACATCCTTCACATGACTGTCCGAAAAGAGGCAGGAAAAGTCATTTGCCTGCTTCTTTGCAAATTTAAGAAATTCGTTTTCCGGACTGATGGCAGGAGTTTTCACCACAATATCCGCCCATTTGAAATCTTCCGTCCTGTGACATCCTGCAATCACATCAACACCCATAGACTTCAGACGAACAACACCGTCTCCCAAAGATGATTCATCACGGAAATCAGTCAGTCTTACACTGTGACCTTTCTTGAGAAAATATGAGGCACTTGCAAAGCCTCCACCATACAATCCGTAACCGAAGATCAGAACATTCATATCATCCGACAGGTCCGTTGAGATAACGTCTTGACCTTACGTACTTGCCATCAGAGGTAATAAACCTGTGACCGTCAATCATGAGAATGCCATCCTCTATGTAAAGCGGCATTGAGAAGAACTGATCAGGTTTCACATAGGACAACTGTCCTTCCGGATTTGAAAATCCTTCAGGAACAATGTTTGTACCCTGCGGAATACTATCCGCAAAAAGAACCTCACATGTGGTATGCTCTTCCGCATTCTCATCCTGAGCGGCAAGGAGCATTCCGCAACTTTTTACCCCTCTGAAGTTTGCCGGTTTGAGGTTACTCACGAGAACTATGTTGCGATTGAGAAGTTCCTCAGGGGAATAATAAGCCACAATAGATGACACTATGGTACGTTTTTCACCGTCACCGGTATCAAGTTTAAGAATGTAAAGGAAATCACCATCAGGATGCTTACTTACCTCAACAATCTTGCTGACTTTCAAAATCACCTTTTCCGCAAACTTTTGGGCAATGCTCTTTTGCTCTTCGGCAATACGAGCCGCTTCCGCAGCAGCCTTTGCTGTCTCTTTCTTTGATTCTTTTGTATCTTCCATTTTTTTCTCCTGTCTTTCAGCCTGAGTTCCGCTGTATCTTATTTTGAGCACATCAATAAGAGAGTCCTCAAGTTTTGTAAAAAGATAATCGGTTTTACCGACTGTTATGCACTTTGAATAATCGGAAAGATCAGACCACTTATCCGATTCACACCCGAGATAAGACAACAGCCTTTCTCCCGTCTGAGGCATGTACGGCTGAATCATTATTCCCAAATCCCTGATCAGTCCCAGAAGAGTCCTCAGCAGGCTTGCCGTTTTTTCAGGATTCTCATTTCTGAGTTTCCATGGCTCTGCTTCCTGAAATTCCTTGTTTCCGATACCGGACAGTTCAAGAATAGTCCTGAGAGCATCTCTTTCCTCAGCATGTTCAAGCAAATCTGTAATTTTTTCTTCTTTTTCCTTAATCCTGCGAACCAACTCCGTATCCACAGAACCGCTTCCCAAATTGCCACCGTAAAAACGTGTTATAAACGTGAGAGTTCTGTTTACAAGGTTGGAAAGATTTCCTATCAGCTCTCCGTTCACCTTCTCCTGAAACTCTTTCCATGTGAAAGTCACGTCAGAATGCTCCGGTCTGTTATAGAACATGTAGAAACGCCACACATCTGCGGGAATCCCTGTCTCCTGAACATCATTCCCGAAGATTCCTATTCCCTTGCTTTTAGAAAATTTACCGTCCTCATAATTGAGATATTCGGTTGAACTCATATGGTGAAGCATTGTCCATTTCTCACCGGTTGCCAACAGGGAAGACGGGAAAATCACCGTGTGAAACGGAATATTATCCTTTCCGATAAACTGAAAAAGCTCCGTATTCTCCGGATCTTTCCACCATTTCTGCCAATCATCAGTACAGTTGGCTGAAATTGAAATGTACCCTATCGGAGCATCAAACCACACGTAGAATACTTTGTCCTCATATCCCTCTTTAGGTACCGGTATACCCCACTTCAAATCTCTTGTAATACACCTTTCTTTCAATCCGTCTCTTATCCAACTCTTGGTGACCTGTACTGCGTTTTTTGCCCAAAATCCGCGTTCAGATGCGTCTTCCATCCAAGACTCCAGTAAGGGCAATGCCTTGGGCAAATCAAGATAAAGATGTTTTGTTTTTTTTATGACCGGTGTTGTACCGCAAACACCGCATCTGGGATTTAACAACTCTGTAGGCTCCAAAAGAGTCTGACATGCATCACACTGGTCTCCCCTTGCATCTGTACTTCCGCAGTGAGGACATGTACCTTCAACAAAACGATCCGCAAGAAACCTTCCGCATTCGGGACAGTAAAGCTGCTCCGTTTCCTTTTCAGTAATATACCCGGCATCATCAACAGCCCTGAAAACAGACTGCACAATCTCTGTCTGCTTTGGGGTGGATGTTCTTCCGAAATAATCAAATCCTATGTTGAACCACTTGTATATGTCTCTGTGAATTGCATGATATCTGTCACAGAGTTCTCTGGGAGATACACCTTCTTTTGCAGCTCTTGTTTCAGTTGCAGTACCGTATTCATCAGTACCGCATACGTAAAGAGTTTCATAGCCTCTGAGACGGCAGAAACGTGCAAAAACATCGGCTGAAAGAACCTGCGTGAGATTACCGAGATGCGGAATATTGTTTACATACGGCAAAGCACTTGTGATTAATCTTTTTTTCATACTGATATGATATTGATGTACACCATTTTATTCAACGTTATCAGAGCCATTTAATTTACATTGTATTTTTATATCTTGCAAAAATGTATTTTTAGCCGGAAAGACAAGTTCAGAATTCATGAACGGAATTTTGC
>JAKSPF010000094.1 GCA_024405065.1 Sphaerochaetaceae bacterium
TTTTATCATTTTACAGTACAAACTGTCTGATTAACAAGTGATTATCAGAGCAAAATCTGATACAAAAGGCCCACGTTACGTTCCGGTTCTTCAAGAACTTCAAGAATCAGATTTGCACCTGTTTTTTCCCCTTCCTGCAGTATTTCTCTGTAGAACGGCATGTATTTGTCTAAACTAAGGTGTGAATCAATGTAGGTTTCTTTGCAAGACTGATTTGAGTGAAGATGCATTGTCATTACCTTTCCGGTAGCAAGAACGCTTTTTATTGCTTCAAAGCAGTCAAAACCGAATAATGCAGAATTTACCTGCATATGACCCGTATCAAGGCAGAGGTAAAGTCCTGAATCTGCAAGTTCTTTCATCTCTGACGGGTGAAGGAGAAGATACCCTGCTCTCGGATTAAGATTTTCAAGGCAGAGACATAATCCGTAGGATTTCAGTTTTTCCGTGAGTTGCAAAGCATTTTGTTTCATTATTTCAAAATAATGTCTGTATTTTTCACTGAAAATGTACTGTGGTTTTTTAACGGCATTTTCTTTTTGTAAAATAAATTCATCAAGTCCGGCAGATTGCATGACAGCAAGTCTTTTCTTATAGTCACAACTCAAAAGTCCGTCAATAATATAACCCGGGTGAAGAACAAGATATTTTGCTCCACACTCAGCCGCCAAATTTGCATCTTTAAGAATTTCATGTTCAGACCATCTGTAAGCAACTTCAGAGGCAAGATTTGGAAAATAATCACGGCGAGGACACAGAAGATGCACTGAAGCAACACGACCACGTATAACAGGCAAAATTTCTCTGAGTGAATTTTCCGTTGAGAGATAAGACAATTCAAATCTGACATCCGGAAAGTTTTCAATTATTCTGCAAACTGTTGCAATGTCATTTATTCCGACGAGTGAAATTCCTTTTTCAGATTTTTTCATATCAGCCATTTTGTATCTTCTTTTTCAGTTTTCCGAGTTCAAAACGTGAAAACGGACGAAGACCGAGAGTTTTAATTTCATCAAAGGATACAAACTTCAAAACTGAAAACTCACACGGTTTCAGATTTTCAACAGGATAACTGTCAATCCGGAAAAAAAATGTTGTCCAACTGAAAAAAGGTACCTTAAGAGACCACGAACCGAGTCCGGTTTTTTCAACACAGGTAAGGTCTATTCCTGTTTCTTCAAGAGTTTCTCTGAATGCAGTCTGTATAGGAGTTTCATTGAGAAGAACTTCACGCTCTCCTCCGGGAACGGACCATCTGTTCATAAAGGGCTTTTTTGAACGACACCCCAGCAGAACACGATTTTCACTGTCAATAATTGCAACCCCGGCACCGTGATAAGGGAATCTCATTGTTTTGTCAAACCTCCGTTTGCGTAAAATCTTGCAAGATAATCATTTTTGAATTGAAGAAATCTGTCTTCCTCTATTGCTTTCCTTACCTTTATTATGAGGTTATACAAATATGTAAGATTATGCTCTGATGCAAGCATTCCTCCGAGCATTTCACCGCACTTGAACAAATGTCTCATATATGAACGTGAATAATTCCTGCACGCAGCACAAGTACAACCTTCCTGAATCGGTGATTTACTGAACTCATTGAATGCTCTTGTCAGATTCAGCATTCCGTCATCCGTGAAGACCGTACCGTGCCGTGCTTCTCTGGTTGCAAGCACGCAATCAAAAAGATCAATCCCGTGTTCCACCGCTTCAAGAATGTAATCAACCGATCCTATACCCATAACGTAACGCGGTTTTTCATAGGTAATTTCATCAGCTGTAAGACCTAAAAAATATTTAAATTTCTCCTTTTCTTCACCTACGGACAATCCGCCTATGGCTATACCCGGAAAATCCATCTGACTGATTGTACGGGCACTTTCTGTTCTGAGATCGTCATAAAACCCACCCTGTACAATACCGAAGAGATTACCTCGGAAAGCCCTTCCTGTTTTCTCAAAAAGTTCGTCACGCCTTTTTATTGCAAGTTCCGCCCAAAGATGTGTGAGATCCATTGCTTTTTTTGTTTTTTTCCAGTCAATATCGGGAGGAGAACAGACATCAAGAACCATGGCAATATCACTGCCTATTACCTGTTGTATATCAACAACTTTTTCAGGAGTAAATTCATGCCTTGAACCGTCAATGTGACTCTGAAATCTTATTCCTTCATCAAAAATTTTTCTTAATTTTGAAAGTGAAAAAATCTGAAACCCACCGCTATCCGTAAGAATATTACCCTGCCATGAAGAAAATCCGTGAAGACCGTCAAAACTGTTGAGTACATCACAGCCGGGACGCAGATAAAGATGATAAGTATTCCCGAGAATCAAATTGTAACCGATCTCCTCAATTGTGCGGTGATACATGGCTTTTACCGTGCCGTTTGTTCCGACAGGCATAAATGCCGGAGTCTTTACGGTTCCGTGTCCGAGTACAATCTCTCCTGTCCTTGCCTTACAGTGAGAATCTCTGTGATGCATTTTATAAATTCTGTCCATATCAGTCCTTCAGAATAAGTGAAAAAATACTTGTGATTATGATTATTGAAATAAAAGGAATAATCATACCGAGTTGCGGTTTTATTATTCCCTGATCCGCAAGCATCAATGTAATCATTTGAATCACATAGTAAATAACAGCTATGCATATTGAACATATAAGACTGAAAAAAAGGACATTTCTCTTAAAACGATAATTCAGACAACAGGCAATTATCATCATTATAAGCGGAGTGAGAAATCCGAATATTCTTTTGTAATACTCTGTTCCCAAGCTTGCGTACTGTACAGGATTCAGCTCCTTCATACGTCCCAGATAGTTTCTTGCAAGCGGTATTGACATCTTTGATACCTCTGCGGACAAATTACGGAACAGCTGCGGTTCTATATTGAATCCGGCATATTCCTCTTCATCAATATGTATCATTTCTGAAGAAAGTCCGTCTTCACTCGGAGTGTATCTGTATGCATCACTGAAAATCCAATCCCTGTTTTCTTCAGACCATACCGCTTTGTAGGCATCCGTTCTTGAAATAAGTTTTCCGTCAGCACTCTTCTCAATGTAAGTAAGATTATGCAGAGTTTTTATATCATCAATGTAGTTGTCGGCATAAACCAGACAACCCTGTCTTATATCACTCAATGCTACGTTGAAATTATCGTTACTGCCGTTCTCGGTAAATGTAATTACCTTGAACATTGCTTCTTTTTTGTTTGAAGTCCTGATTGCCACAAGTTCATTGAATCCAAAATAGAAAAGACCCACAAAAACACTTGTAATTATACAAGGTATAAGAAATTTTCTGTAAGACAAACCTGAATTCAATACGCATATTATTTCGTTACTTGCATGAAGCATTGAAAGATAATAGGTCACAGAAAAAAGGAATGACGGTCCCATTCCGAAAAGAAATGCCTCAGGAAAATACAGCAAGGTCAGTTTAACAACCGTTGCTCCATCCACGTTGTATGTCAGATAACTGTCAAGATTTTTGAAAAGATCAACACCTAAAAGCATGAAAGAAGCAAGCAAAGAGGTTAAAACACCGACTTTAATTATTGAAGCAACAGAATTGCGTGTAAGAATTCTCATTGCTTTGACAACCTCACAAGCAAAAAAATTCCTATCAGAAATGAAGTAATGTCGGGAATCCACAAGAACACTGCCGGATTGACCGGTGACATCACAGCGCGGGTATGCATAAAATAAATGAAAAACCAATACAGACAGGCTATAAGCATGGACAAGCCGAATCCTATCAATCTTCCGTATTTTATTCTGAAAAAAGAAATGGGGAATGCTACAAAAACCAAAACCGTACATGCAATCGCCAAAGCCCACTTCTTCTGTAATTCACTTCTGAAATACTGGTAATAAAAACTGAACGGTTTATTTTTTTCTATGTTTTCATATCTTGTCAGGGCATCCCATGTTTTTGTATTCTGCAACGGGTTATCCTCAATCTCAGACAAACTTTCGGAAAGGTCTGATATTGAAGATTTCATATCGGAAATTCCCTGTGCAATGATATCTGTATTTTCTTTCTCTTTTTCCGATATTGCAGCTCTGAGTTCGCCCAAAGACATTTGAGAAGGATTTATTGAAGTGTAACCGGATCCTTTTGATGAAAGGTCTATATATAATCTCATAGATTCTGCTTTTGCAATTGAATAGGTATCAAGAGAAGAATCATCTGTCATAAGAACTTCCGGACGAACCAAATCTATGCGGTAAAGAAATTTATCAAGGTCAACAACTGAAATAGTAGCCGATTCGGCAGAAATTATGCGACTGTCCGATGAATCGGAATCATCAAGTATCAATATATTCTGTATTGTACTTCCGTTTACCGGACCATTGGTAATTATTCTTTTTCCGAACTGTGTTGTTCCGAAACTTTCCAGTTCAACCGTGGGAACCTTTGTAAGAATTGAAGCATACATTTCTCTGTATTTCTGTGCAGTAAAAGGAATCATCTTATCTGCAATGAAAAGAGTGATTGCCGAGAATATTATTGAAATAACTATTATCGGAGCAAAAATTTTCTTCTGATGTATTCCGCACGAGCGCATTGCAAGAATCTCGTTGTCAGATGAGAAGCTTCCTATCACCATACTTGCCGATGCAAGTGAACTGAACGGCATTGTATACATCAAAAATTGCGGTATAGAAAGAATCACAAGAGATATTACGTCCGATACAGTAACATTCTTCAACATAATTTTCTGCGCAAGGACAAGAATCTGATTTATGAAAAAAATGAAGAAGAAAAAAATAAAGGCAACAAAAAAAGAAAGTACGTACTCAGAACCGATGTAGCGGGAAAGAATGATGAAACGGCTCCTGTTCTTTTTCATCAGTTTATTCCTGTTGAACCGAATCCGCCTTCTCCCCTTTGTGTTTCATCAAGAGAAAAAACGGTATCAAAACGTACATTCTCATGTCTTGCAATTACCATCTGAGCAATCCTGTCACCGTGATGTATTACAAAATCACTATCGGAATGATTGATGAGAATAACCTTTATTTCTCCGCGGTAGTCCGAATCAACAGTACCCGGTGAATTCAAAACCGTGATGCCGTACTTTGCCGCAAGTCCGCTTCTCGGTCTTATCTGAGCTTCAAAGCCTTCAGGTAAAGCAATTCTTATTCCTGTAGGAACAAGTGCCCATTTACCTGAAGAAATTTTCATTACTTCATCAGGTACTGAAAAACAGGCGCAGATATCTGCGCCCGCTGCCTGTGGAGTACTGTAAACAGGAACTTTTGCTCCTTTGTCTATCTGTATTTTAACAGTACATTTCTCCACAGATATTACTCCTCCGAAGAGAATCCTTCCCTTATATCACTATGA
>JAKSPF010000095.1 GCA_024405065.1 Sphaerochaetaceae bacterium
CAGTTGATTGTATGACAAGCTCTTATAAAAAGCAACAAAAATAACTTATTTGAAGATAAAGTACATTGATGTGTTACCCGAAATGATTTATTTTTCACGATATGGCAAATAAACATTCCAAAAAATTTCTTATAATCATTCTGACGATAGTTACAGTAGTCTGTACCGGTTTCGGATCTTCGTTCCTTGAAAAAGCGGGAGTTGATAGGAAAACTGCGGAGAAAATCAAAGACTCTGTTGAAAACCTTGTTTCCGGCTCCGTCAGAAAAGAATCACAGAAAATTGTTGATAAGGTAAAGGATTTTGTAGATATTGTTGTCACCAAGCTGCAGGAAGAAGACTCATCTTCACGACCGGCAAATGACAACAGACTTGAAATTCCGGCAGAAATCATCGGACATCAGATTGTAGAACATGCAGGATATACTCTCAGCTGGAACAGGAAAATGCTTGCTGCGGACTGGGTTGCCTACACACTGACTGCGGACAACCTCAATAATCCGGTAACATCCAGAGAAGGTGAAATATTCAAAAAGGATCCTATGATTCAGTCTTGCCCTGAAGACAGCGACTACAAAGGAGTGGGTAATCTGCGACCTCACCCTTCCGCAAGAGGTCATCTGAAACCTGCAAGTGATGCAAGATACAGTATCACCGACATGGAAGACACGTTTTACCTCTCAAACTGCTGCATTCAGTTCCAGTTTTTCAACAGCGGTATATGGCTGACTGCGGAAAATGCCGTAAGAGACAGTGCAAGAATAACCGGCAAGGTTTACGTGGTCACCGGACCTGTCATGACAGACGGACCTTACGAAAAATTCAAGGATAAACTGAACATCTTCAAGAGTTTTTACAAAGCACTGCTGGTAACAGACGGAAATAATGTTCAGACCATTGCCTTGCTGATTCCGCAGGACGCAAACAGAAAAAACTCACTGTCAACGTATGCGATGTCCATTGATGAACTTGAAAAAATCACCGGAATAGATTTTTTCCCCAATCTGGAAGACACAGTTGAAGAACAGACAGAAAGCACATACGACATCACCTACTGGCCCAAATCTTTCCGATAATAAAACAAACGTAAAGAGCCAATTGCATTGACAACTGGCTCTACGTTTTCTGCATATTCACGGTGAATTAAGCACAACAACAATTACCATAGTTGATAACCCTGCATCCTTAATCATTTCAAGGTCGGTTTCCATGAGAAGAGTATTTGCTTCTACTAAACTGCCTTTTTCCACATGTAAGGTAAATGCTTTTGCACCCAGTTTTACCGTGTTGATACCCACATGTACAAGTATCTGTCTTCCTCCCTCTCCTTCAATAACGACCGCATGGTGAGTTTCAGCAACGGTTACTACCTTGCCATTTATCGGTGCGTAAATATTACCGTTGTCCGGAAGAATGCCGATGCATTTACCCATGCTTCCGCTTGAAAATACAGGGTCAGGAATTTCTTCCATTGAAAACAGTTCACCATCTGCCGCTGCTGTCAGGGAAATCATGCTGTCTCCAGCCTCACACGCAGAATCTGCGACCGCAAATGTCTCTTCAGACAATTCTTTTTCGGCTTTTGCCGCCAGAATTCTTGTAGCCCGTACTTTTTTGATTGGAACAGAAAGTTCATCTACCCCGTCTTTAATAAGTCTCTTGACAGCTTCAGGATCTGCACCCAACTGTCCGCAAACACCGGTCTCAATTCCGTTTTCATGACCGCCTTTAGCAGTAAGAGCAATCATTCTGAATACAGCCTCGTGGTGTGGATTGAAGTATCTGTCCAAACCTCGGGATTCACGATCCAAAGCCAATGTATACTGGGTCAGGTCGTTGGTTCCGATACTGAAGAATGCTACCGATTTAGCCAACTCGGCAGCACACATTGCCGCAGCAGGAGTCTCAACCATAATACCGATTTCAGGAACCTTATAGTTTTTGCCTTCCTGCTCAAGTTCTTCAGCCACTTCATCAATTCTCTCTTTGATTTCGTCCACTTCCCACTGAGAAGAAATCATTGAAAACATAATTTTTAAATTACCTCCGGGTGCAGCCCTCAGCAACGCTCTGAGCTGTGTGCGGAAAATATCTTTGTATTCCAAAGATACACGGGTACCCCGAAGTCCCAATGCCGGATTGTTCTCATCAGGCAGTTTAAGCCATGGTGCCTTTTTATCAGAGCCGATATCCATGGTTCTGATGATAACTACCTTATCCCCCATGGCCTCTAAAACCTTGCTGTAGATTCTGTACTGTGTCTCCTCTGACGGAGCTTCCTCAGTATTTAAGAATAAGAATTCCGTACGGAACAGACCTACTCCATCGGCTCCTGATTTCAATAACCCGTCCAAATCCTCCGGACCTGCAATATTGGCATATATCTTTGTTTTGCAGGTTGCCGTGAAATTCATTTCTTCCTGCAACCTTGATTCACGCTCTGCCAGCACCTTCTCCATTCGGACTTCAGCCTCAGCTCTTTCCCTTTCTGGAGGATCAAGAATCACATCGGCTGTTTCAGAATCTATGATAATGAACTCCGCTTTTTCTGCTGCCTTAACCGCTTCCGCTGATCCGTAGAGATAGGGTATTCCAAGATTTCCGGCAATTATTGATGCGTGAGAATTAGGTGAGCCCTTGTCTGTCAGCATGGCTCCGATTAACTGATTATCAATAAGCGAAATGAGGGCAGGACTGATTTCTTCAGCTGTAATTGCACTGCAGTTCTCAGGTGAGTCTGCAATGCCCTCCAACATTCCGATAAGTCTTACAGCAACGCCTCGTATATCGTCCTGTCTGGATCTGATATATTCATTTTTCACTTCTCCTAAGGCAGTACATAAAGATTCTGCAGCCTGCGATACAGCCCGTGAAGCCGCGCATCCCGGAATATTCAGTTTCTCTTCAACACGTGATACAAAAGCATCATCCTGAAGGATATCCGTCACTGTGTTGTTTATTTCCTGATTTTTCTCTGAATATTGCTTGGACTTAATCTGCCCGATAATCTTCCGGCAGGCATCCCTGAACTTTGCTTTTTCTTCAGCAGGAGAAAGTTCCGTATACTCCGTAATCTTCGTTACAGTGCGAACCGGAAAGACAGGACCTGCAAAATATCCGCTTTGTGCTACCAGACATTTAAATACTTCCATTTGCTCTCTCCCTACAGTGATTTTTTCAGAAAGGTCTGCAATGCATCTGCCGCCCTTTCAGCATCTTTTCCTTCCACAAGGATGTCCAGATGGCTGTCCTTTTCAGCTCCTAACATCATAAGTTCAACCACGCTCTTTCCCGAGGCGGTCTTCTCCCCGTTTTTTACAGTCACCTTACAATCAAATTGTGATATCAATTTGACCAACTCTCCCGCCGGTCTCGCATGAATTCCCACAGGGTCTGCAATGACGTGTCGGAAACTGACGGACTCCGTTCCGCCAATAACAATTGCCTCACCGTGACTTACACGTTTATGGGTTGCTGCAACCGCAACTGCTGCCATCGTCGCCGCTCCGTTATCCTCTCCGGCAGATGTATCTGCTTCTGCCGGAATTCCGCCGAGTGCACTGGCCACATCGGATTCTTTAATTACAAGCCCGGTGATGATAAACGCCATTACATAGCTGATCACAAGACCGGCAAGGTAACTGATCATGCTCTGCACTACGCCGATAGGTCCCGCTGTCATAACAAAAACACCTACAAGTCCTGAAGGTCCCCATGTGGTAGATGCTACCTGAAACAGCATTACGAATGCACCACCGAATCCGGCTCCCAAACCTGCAGTGAGAAACGGAAGTCCCATCGGAAGGGTTACACCGTAGATTAAAGGCTCACCGACCCCAAGCAAACCTGCAGGAACGGCGCTTCTTATTATGTTGCACATCTGTTTATGTTTAAGTTTCTTAGCCACAATGTAAATTGCAATTGCTGCTCCCACCTGACCTGCACCGGCCATTGCAAGTGCCGGGTACAATGTAACGAATCCGAGTTCCTGGAGCTGAACTGTGTATAGAGCAACAAGACCGTGATGCATACCTGCGGCCACCAGCGGCAAGAACAAGGTTGCTGCACAGAAACCCGTAATGAGCCGAACCGCCACGCTGCCGGACATACAGGCTCGGTTGAAAATCCAAACGATTCCGTCAGACACATATCCAAACAGCGGCATTGCCATGAAAATATGAGGAATGAGACACACAATAAGTGTCAGTAAAGGCGTAAGGATAATATCTAAACTTTGAGGCATCCATTTGCGTATCCGTTTTTCAACGACACTCATAAACAGAACACCGCAGATAACCGCAAGCACACCACCCCGGCCGGTTCTTAAAATCGATCTTAATGGCGTATCCACATTGTAGAGACCGCAAATCTCAGCCAATGTATTGATACCTTCCATGGATGTAGTCATACCCAGAATACCGCCTAGAATCGGAGTTGCACCGAAACATTCTGCTGCACGATAACCTGCCCATGCAGTGATATAAACCGTAAAGGCCTGATGAATCATGCTCAGGAAAGTATGGATTCCGTTCCACACAGGTCGGTTTGCCAAATCCGGTACAAACTGCATCACCAAAGATGCAATACCGGCACAAAGGCCGGTTGCAATAATCCCCGGAATCATAGGAACGAAAATGTCTCCGATTACCTTAAGTCCGTCACGCAGTTTGTTTTTCTCACGGGCATTCCGAACGGCTTCTTTATTAACTTTCCAGTTGTCTGCTTCCGGCACTTGATGTGAAAGCCCCATTTCACGGCAGACATCTGCATATTTACGGCTCTTTCCGGGACCGACAACAATTTCATAGGCACAAGCCCTGTCGTGCAAAACAGCAATAACTCCCTCTGCTGTTTGCAACATTTTTTCATTAACCGAATCCTCTGATTTTACTGTAATACGAAGCCTTGTCATGCAGTTTGTAACAGTAACTATGTTCTGTTTTCCACCAAGCTGATTGATAATACTTTCAACAATTGCATTCTCCCGCATGCTTCTCTCCACTTCTGTTTAAACAGTAGCCTTCCTACTGCATAATTGTTTGTATTGTTTACAGGTACAAGCCGTTACAGATTAACACAATTGAGAATTTTATTCATATAGAGCTAGAGCCAATTTCAAAATTCCATTCATGAATTCTGAACTTGCCTTTCCGGCTAAAAACACATTTTAGCTAACTTCATAATACACAAAGTATTACAGGTGTAGGTTATTCTATCACCTGTAAAATGACCTTGTCATAGGGGTTAAGCGTAAGCGTCCCTTGACAAGTGTCTTATTACTTCAATTATCAAAAACGGTTTTCTCCTCGCAAATCCGAGTTCATTCTTC
>JAKSPF010000096.1 GCA_024405065.1 Sphaerochaetaceae bacterium
TTTTAATTACAAATCAGTAACCGACGTAGGATACTATCGCGGAGGAGACAAAGACAAAGAAATTGATATTGTCGTTCAATATGCACAAAACACATCTCCTGTTATGGTAGAAGTAAAATATCGTGAAAACTCTTCTGTTTCGGAAAAAGATATGATAGTAGAACTTTCTTCCGAAACCCGACCGAATCTTGTCATTACCAAAAGACCGGATGATTTCGGTATACAAGAATATGGAAACGGAAAAAGGATATACAAAATTCCTGCCCCTGTGTTTTTATATCTTTTAGGAGGAACTTGCAAAACTATGCTTTGTGAAGATTGAGTTTGGATTTGCGAGGAAAAAATTGTTTTTTGTAACTGATGTAATACTTTGTGTATTATGAAGTTATCAAAAAACACGTTTTTGACCGCAAAGGCAAATTCAAGATTTATGAAGGAGTTTTGAAAGTTCCTCTTAGGTTATGTAGAATCTCCGGAACACTGAAGTTACGCATCTGTCGTTACTGACAGTACCGGTTCGCCTGCGGGATTGCTACCTTGCTTTCTTACCTCTGAGGATGATTGTGCAGATGTTCAGGTCGGAATCAAGTATGAGCAGATTTGCCTTTTTGCCCCTTGTAATCTGTCCTATATCCGTAAGTCCGTTGATTCGTGCCGGTGTGGCTGAAAGCATCTTCACCGCATCAACAATTCCTATGCCGGCAACATTCACAGCAGTTTTCAGAAGTCTGTCCGCTGTTGCTATTGAACCTGCAAAACAGGTTCGCTCCGGAACCATTGCAACACCGCCTTCTATTATAACCCCTCTGCGTGAATCACCGTCTGTGTACGGAACAAACGAACCGTCCGGAACATCCACCCCGCAGTACCTTATTGCATCGGTAATCATTGAAATGTGATCTGCGCCTTTTATTTTGTAAATCAGTTGCAGAAACTCCTTGGGAAGATGTATGCCGTCCGTAATCATCTCCACGTCCATGTTGTCAAGCATCCATGCCGCTTCAACTATTCCCGCTTTTCTGTAAGCGCCTTCACGGTGATAAAACGAGCATGCACTGTAAAGGTGCGTTATGTGGTGATAACCGCATTCGTAAGCGTGAAGTACCTGTTCGTAAGTAGCATTTGAATGTCCTATTGAAGCAACAATACCTTTTTTTTCAAGGAATCTGCCAAAGTCCATCCCGCCGTTTCTTTCCGGCGCAGCAGTCCATTTTTTTATGTACGGAGCCATTTCAAGATACAGTTCTATTTCCCTGTAGTCCGGATCTCTGTATGTTGACGTATTCTGTGCACCGAGCGCAGCACCGCTGCAATACGGACCCTCCATGTGAATTCCGCCGAATTCGGGAATATCGTTTCTTTCCGCAAATACGGGAAGCAGACTTCTGAAATTTTCAAGAGACTTCACATACTGTTCATGTTTCACACTTGTAAGTGTGGGTAACATTGTAGTTGTACCGTGAAGAAAGTGATGCCTCATTGCCTCAAGAATACCGTCGGTATCCGATTCGGTAAAATCCTGACCTACCGCACCATGAACATGGGTGTCAACAAAACCGGGAGAAACATACTTTCCCTGCGCATCAAGGACTTCATCAAAATGTCCGTCAGGACAGGTTCCGTCACCGAAGTCATCAATAAGTGAATTTTCAATCACCAGCCATCCGCTTCGGATAAGCCTGTCCGTAAGAATCAGACAGGCATTTTTTATAAGCGTTCTCATTTTATCCCTTCACCGCACCTGCGGACATACCCTCAACAAGTTTATCCTGAAATATTGAGAAGACCACAATAGGCGGAATGATTGAAAGCGTTATCGCCGCCGCAAGGACACCGTAGTTCCAATCTTCACTCTTCAAAAGTGTAAGTGCAACGGAAATGGGCATGATTGCATCCTTTGTGGCAAGAGTCTTTGCAATGGTATATTCACCCCACACATTGTAAAATCCCGACACCAGAACAATCACCAGTGCGTTACGTGCAAGCGGAAGCATTATATACCACCACGTCTGAGGTACCGTACACCCGTCAATCTCCGCACTGTCCTCAAGTTCCTTTGGCATATCTATGAATGCACCCCTCATTATGAAAATTGAGAACGGCAGAATACAAAGAAGATTGGGAAGAATTATTCCTATGTATGTATTCAGCAGTTTCAAGTCATATTCCATCATATAGATGGGAATAAGTATTGCCGCAAGGGGAAATGCGAGAATAAACAGAACCGTACCGAGAAGCGTAGAACTTCCTTTGAAAGGAAGACGTGCAAACGCATATCCGGATAATGCAGAAAGAATCATTGTGATAAGCACTGAAGACAGGGTGATTATTATTGTGTTCAGATAATACTTCAGATATTTTGCTCCACGTGCAAAAACATAATCATAATTCACGGAAGACCACTTTTTCGGGAAAAACGTTATCTCCTTTATTATCTCTGTGGATTCCTTGAAAGACGTAAAGATACAGAAGAAAATCGGGAAAATGCATATAAGTGAAACCACAAGCAGAGCCGCAGTCACAAGAATTTTTGTTGAATTTTTCTGTTTCATCGGCATATCACTCACCCTCCTTTTTTCCTATTTTCATGTTCAGGAAAGAAAATATCATCACAAGAACGGTGAGTATTATTGCCTGAGCAGAAGCATAGCCCATGTCAAAATTCTGGAACGCCGTATCGTAGATGTACTGATAAAGAACTTTTGTTGCATTTGCAGGTCCGCCCTTTGTAAGAACATTGGGAGTCACAAAAAGTTTCAGACACTGGAGTATCGCCCAAATACCCACAACAACAAAGGTTTCTGCCAAATTAGGAATGATGACATAAATCAGCTTTTTCCACCCTACCGCTCCGTCAATTTCCGCAGCCTCAAACAAATCAGACGGGATATTCTGAAGACCTGACAGAAACAGAATGGTACAGAAACCCATCTTGCCCCACACACTGACTATCATCACCCACCATTTTGCAGATGTTGCATCAGTAAGCCAGTTGTGAGTCCATGATGACAATCCAATACTCATCAGAAATTTATTGATAATCCCGAAGTTATCGGCAAGCATGAATGAAAAAAGAATACATATCAGCGATGCCGGAACCACAATGGGAACAAATATTGCCGTTCTGAAAAACCAGCTGTGTTTTTTCTTGTAAAAAAGAAGCAAAGCAAGAGAAAGAGAAAACACAACAAGAAAAATAAACATCACCAGCGTAAAAAACATAGTGTTTGCCAGTGAAGTAAGATAAACAGGATCACGGAACATTTTTACAAAGTTTCCGAAACCTGCAAATTTCATGTGATAATCAAACGCAAAGTTATAGTCACACAGGCTCAAAACAAGCGTATAACCTATAGGGTAAATTACAAATACAAAAAGAATCACACAGGTAGGCAGAAGAAACAGCCTGCCCCACCTTTCACGAGCCTTCCTCCTTGAACTTATTGTTTCCTGCATAACACCGTCCTGAAAAGCCGGCACGCCGCAGCGCACCGGCAGTTTAAATTAAGAAGCAAACAGTTGCTCTGAAAATTTACTTCCTGACGGAAGCGGTAAGGTCAAGAATCTGATTTACAATCAGGTCTGCAGATGTCTTGGGATCTACAAGTCCTTTCTGGAATATGGTATCAAGACCGGTAAGGAACTTCTGGGACTCCTCATAAGTATAGAGAATCCTTGCCTTATTCATTGAAGTTTCAATGCTCTTCCAAAGCGGAGTTTCATCAAGAGCCTTCTTGAAATACTTTGAAATTACTGCCATCTTTCCGTATTCGGTGAATGCGTGAGTCTGGCTGTACTCACCGTAAACTCCTTCTTTTATGAACTGACATGCAAGGTCTGCACTCTTTGATGCTTTCGGAATAACCATCTGACATCCGAAACAGTATGTACCGCCGTCTTTTCCGGGAACAGCCATAAGAGCAAGATTTTCGGCTCCGACTGTCTGGAGCGCTTCCATCCAACGTCCTGCAGCTTCATAGCACATTGCAATCTGTCCTGCTTTGAAACCGTTTCTTCCGCCCGCATTGTCAACAAATGTTGCCTGTGAAAGATATCCGTTCTGAATTCCTTTCTGCCACAGTTCAATCATGCGTTTCATCTGCGGATTGTTTACCTTGAAGGTAACTCCGTCTGCTTCATACGGATTGCCGAACTCAGCAATACAGGCACAACCGAGAATACCGTTGAGGTTGTTTCCGAACTGTACTGAACCTCCAACCTGAGTAACCGTGCCCATTGCATCTTTCTTTGTGAGTTTTTCAGCAAAATCATAGAAATCATCCCAAGTCTTTATCGGAAGGGGTTCGCCTTTTGCATCTACAAGTCCTGCTTCCTTGAACATCTTTTTGTTAATTGAGATGGCATAGACTTCATAAATTGCAGGCAAACAGAACTGGGTACCCTTTATAAGTCCGGTATCAAGAGTTCCGGGCTGGAAGTTTGTCTTGGGGAAGTCTTTGAAGAAGTTAAGGTCTTTTTCAAAGTCATAGATAAGTCCCTTTGCAGCATACTCTGAGGAATAAACACCTCCGTCAAGGAAAACAAGGTCAACCTCTGTATTGCCCTTTGACCAATCAAGAATGTAATTTCCCAATACCGTCTGATCTGCAAGCGTCACAAGTTCAACATCCACATCCGGATGTGCTGTCTTGAACGATTCAATTGCCTGTTCAAGGAAAATCTTGTTTATTTCCCATGACTCTGCCGCAATGGTGAGTTTTCTTTTGCCTGAAGAAGCGGCTTCAGAAGAACCACCTGCAAATACTGTTGCAAGCACAAGACAGGCAATCAGAAACACTGCTGTGATTTTTTTCATTTTTTCCTCCTGATCCCCGAATTCCGTATTTCCGGCAATTCAAGGTAATTTAGAATACAATTCAGTATCACACAGAGGATGTTCACCGTCAACTTTTTTCGGCGCAGACTGTTTCTGTACAGACTGTGGCAGGCTGAATTGACATTTTGCGTCTTGAAGAACAGGTACTCACATCGGTATATTCTTCAACAGAAACAGGAGTTTTCATAGATGCTTTCATCATCACATCTTCCGCAAATTCGGCATACACAAAGGCATTCATTCTGCTTGAGATTCCGTTCATTGTCTCACTGATATGGTCTTCGGTTGCAAACAGAAAACGTACACAGACAAAATAACCGTTTCCCGCAGAAAACGGAAAACGGTTATTACAGAGAAACCTGCAACCGGTTCTCAACCGCAGTTTTTTTTTATTTTTTCCCACAATCCTTCACGATAGACAGCACCGAGCGCTCTGTCGTAAAGTCCGTCACCGGGTC
>JAKSPF010000097.1 GCA_024405065.1 Sphaerochaetaceae bacterium
ATGAATGTCATTCATCGTAATCTTGTCCGACATGGCAATCTGAGCGGCCATTTTATGGTCAACACCGGTCCAACCGGGAACGGAATACATGGTGACTTCCGTATTCTGCGGACCTGCGGTTGCAAGTGACGTTGCAACCGCAACGTTCACTCTTCGGGGAAAAGTTGCTATTGCCTGTTTTGCGTTTCCGGTGAAAACACGGGATTTCTCACTGTCAGTCAGCAAACTGTCCTTCCACACCGGAGTATTCTTAAAGCCTTTTGCCCCCGTATGAGTACAGATGCCTGCCTTTTCCTCAAGTTTCTGTGCCTGCGCCATGAGTGAAACAGTTTGAAGCACATCAAAACCTCCGACGGCTCCGCTTGCAAGATATAACCGTGAATTACCGTTTTGAGCAGCCTTCACCGCATTGTCATACAATTCACCGTCTGCAAAGGCTCCGATGGAAATCACCGCAAGGTCACACCCTGCACCGAGAATCTTCACAGCGTTGTCACGGACAGCCTCAACGGAGGCGGTCTCTACAAGAATATCTGGTTTCAACTCAAGAAGTTCATCTACGGAAGACAGAGCCTTACACCCAGTTCTGTCAGCTGTCTTCTGCCTTTTTTCCTCACTCCTGCTTGTCACTCCCAAAAGCGTATAGTCAGAAAGCAGACCGTTTTTCCACGCATCTGCAACAATATTTCCTAAAAAACCGCAACCTATTATTCCAAATTTTTTCATATTTCATATAATAGCCCGTGGAGTGTGTGAAATGGAAGACAAAAAAAACATTCTCAGTAAACCGTTTTTTGCGGTGGCAACGGCACTGTTCTGCTGGACAGTTTGGGGTACGGCATTTCCTCTCATAAAAAAATGCTATGAATTGTTTTCAATAAACGGCGTAGCCTCTCCTCTTTTATTCGGAGGTCTGAGATTTTTTCTTGCAGGTATTCTCTTGCTTTCAGGTACGGCAATAGTAAACAGGCAACTTCCGATTCCTTCCGCAGAAAATTTCAAAATTGTGCTTCTGCTCGGTTCGGTACAGACGGGATTAGTGTATTTTTTTCAATACATTGCTCTCAATTACTGCTCCGGTACAAACGGAAGCATAGTGAATGCTCTGCAACCTCTGTTCATGACGGTATTTGCTCATTTTCTTTTCAAAAATGACCGCATAACAGCAAGGAAAATAATCGGTATAGTTCTCGGATTTTCCGGAGTGCTTGTTTGTCTTGTAGGTGCGGGGTCGGTATCGTTTTCGTTTATGGGAGAGGGGTTTCTTCTGATTTCCGCAATACTTTTCTCTCTCGGTTCAAACCTGTCAAAAATTGCAGCCGGCAAAATGTCTCCGGTAATCATTTCAGGATGGAACCTGCTTATCGGCGGACTTGAACTTGTGATAATAGGTCTGTGTCTGGGCGGACGTATAACCAACGGCGGGGTTCTGGGTTTCTCGCATTTCGGAACATTGGCACTGATTTCAGCAGTATGTTTCCTCCTCTGGACAGCCGACTGCAAGGCAAATTCAGTGGGAAAACTTGCACCTTTCCAGTTTGTGAATCCCATTACGGGTGCAGTGCTTTCAGCTTTGTTGCTCGGTGAAAATGCCTTTCAACCCAAAAACATCATTGCACTCGTTCTGGTAAGTTTGGGAATAATAATCACAACGGCAGGAAAATCTCATAAGTAAAGAGCCAATTGCAATCGGCTCCAAACTTTCTTTGACTTTTGAATATTACCGTCTTATATTGAATGTATAATTTATTCACAGGGAGGCTTGCCTATGAATCTTAACGTAAGAGGTGTTCACTACCAGCCGAGTGAGGAAACAAATGAATTTCTGAACAAAAAACTTCAGAAACTGCAATTTGCGGAGGACTACCTACAGGATCTTGACATCACCATGAAAAGGGAAACGGCGGGTCAGGGATTTCACCTTGATGCTCAGCTTCACTTCAAATGGGGAAGTATTAAAATGGTAAGTTATGATTGCTACGAGCTTTACGAAGGCATTGAGATGCTTGCGGACAAAATTGAAGCCGCTGCAAGAAAGGAAAAATCAAAGATGATTGAGGGCTGACAAAACGGCAAATCACCGCATCGGAGCCGTGCATCTTGCAGATGCCCGGCTCTTTTATTTTTCACGTAAGGAGCCAATTTCAAAAAGGAACTCTGAAAGTTACTCACCGTAAAAACAGTGTAAAGCTTTTACCAGATATTCAATATCCGCAGTTCCGCCTGTTTCATAAGAGGAATGCATTGCAAGTTGCGGAAGTCCGATGTCTACGCAGTTGATGGATACATGCGAGGCTGAAATGTTACCAAGCGTAGAACCGCCTGCCTCATCGGAACGGTTTGCAAAGAACTGGACAGGAACGCCCGCTTTTGCACATATATCTTTGAATTTTGCAACACTTACTGCATCACTTGTATACTTTTGACCTGCCTGTGATTTAATCACAATTCCTTCATTCATATAAACACAGTTTTCAACATCTGTTTTTTCAGGATGATTTGGATGTACTGCATGCGTATTGTCAGCACTTATCATAAAACCGGAGGCAACGGCACAATAATAATCTTCTTCGGTCTTGCCGAGAGCCCAGTTGAGCCTTCTGAGTACATCATACAGGAAAGTTGAACCCGCCCCCTGTTTGGACATTGAACCGACTTCCTCATTGTCAAAGCAGGCATAAACATTAACAGCGTGTTCATTACTACCCGAGATAAATGCTTTCAATGATGCAAATACACATTCCGTATCGTCCAAATGCGGCGCAGAAATGAATTCCTGATTCTCACCCCAGATTGTTCCTTCCATACGGTTGTAAACATATAAATCCTTTCCGTAAATATCCGATTTATCAACCCCGAGTTCTCCTGCAATCATCTCATCAAAGTCACCCTTGCTCATCCTGCTTCCCCCAAAGAGAGGCAGAGTATCAACCTGCTTATTAAAAGCATACCCATCGTTTATCTGACGATTCATATGAATGGCCATACTCGGAACAATAAGAATATCTCTATCAATGTTGACAAGACAGTTTTTTAGACGGTTGCCGTCTTTTACAACTACCCGTCCGGCAACTGAAAGCGGTCTGTCAAACCATGAATAGCATATCATTCCGCCATATCCTTCTGTATTCAGCTGAACATACTTGTTCTTTACTTCAATTTCCGGTTTTTCCTTAATCTTAAAAGCAGGGTAATCACTGTGTGATGCCACAATATTGAAGCAGTAACGGGATA
Organism: Sphaerochaetaceae bacterium; assembly: GCA_024405065.1. Taxonomy (GTDB): domain Bacteria; phylum Spirochaetota; class Spirochaetia; order Sphaerochaetales; family Sphaerochaetaceae; genus JAKSPF01. Next base: position 3,235 of record JAKSPF010000097.1, read on the forward strand.
TATCCTTCCCTACATTGAGTGCAATAATGCTTGTATCGTTTCTTTTAACATAGTATTTGCCATCAGGCTGAATGTTCCATGTATTGCTTTCTGAAAGCTCCGTATATCCATTATTGCAGAGTGTTTTTTCAATATTGTTGACCGTATGAAAAGCAGTAGGACTGTTTTTAATGAACGAAAGTAATTCCTGAGATAATTCGGTATTCATTATTTATTTCCTTTAACTGTACGTTCGCGCTTGGCAAGTAGGGGCATTATTACACCGAGGGCTGCAAGGAAAACAGGTGTAACGATATTGAGAATCATTGTGAATTTGTCATCGGAGTACATTCCGAGAATACAACATATCAAGGTAAGTGAAAAACACCATACTCCAAAGAATTTTGCTACTGCCTGATTTTCGGTAAATCTGTAATCGGCATGAAACTTATTCTGAGACTTTCTTAATGCAAGATATGCAACAAACACCCAGAGGTAACGGAACGGCATACATACCGAGTTCAATTTTGTAAGCTGTGCGATAACATTTGCAGCACCCGGTACTAATGACTGTATGAGAATGAGACTTCCCGATAAAATTGCTACAAGTTTAATTCCGTTCACGTATGCTCCGTTTTCATTCTGTTTCAGCAGCATACTCGGAAGGAACTGGTGCGATTCTTCATTGCTCAGGAGCATTCTCAACGGAGCATCAATACTGACAAGCAATACCGCAAACTGACCTATCATATTACATACTGCATACAGTATCAGCAGAATGTCCCCGAGATGGTAGTATTCACCCAATTTCTGGAATGCCCAGTAAGGTGCATTGGCAACGTATGAATTGAAGCTTTCTTTGCTGCTGTTAATTACCGAAGGATCAAACATCATACCCATTGCAAATGTACCGAAAATTGCACATGCAACAACCATTAAAGCCATTAAAATGACACCTTTGGGAAAACCTTCGGACGGATTTTTGACCTTGTTTACATAAGGTGAAATTTTTTCAACGCCGCCGACTGCAAACACCAGTATAGATAGTGATGTTAAATAGGTTATGTTAAATTCCGGAATGAAATTTTTAATACTGAAATCAAGCGGAACGTAGCCCGCACCGGGATTTATTGACGGAGCTGCAAACATAAGAAGAATGTAAAGAATAGACATTATGAACGTACTTGTTCCCGCAATGGAAGCAAGTTTTTTCAACGGATTAATACCTTTGCATGCCACCCAACAGAAGAAAAACAGAATTACGAGGACGGCAAGTTGCACATATCGGGACGGTAAACTGTCATAAATTTCAGCGTTGCGGAATACGGCCCAGCTTAAAGCTTTTAATCCGCTGCTTCCTTTGTTTGCAATGTATGCAATGTGACATACCCAATATGTCCATCCGGCAAAATATGCAACTTTAGATCCTACGGTATTGTTGACCCATGAACTGACACCGCCTTCAGAAGACTTGAATGCAGAACCGAGCTCGCCCACCATCAGGGCATAAGGAATAAAATATAAAACGAAAATAAATATCCAGCTGAGTATTACTTTAGTACCGCTGAAGTATACAAATCCGTTGGTGATATTTCCAAATCCCCATACTCCTGAAAAAGCAATAAACGCCAGAGTATACCAATCCATCTTCTTAGAGTCTTTGTTCATTTTTTTGCATCTCCTCCACCTGTAATTGATTTTACAACAGTTCTGTAGAAAAAGTACACCTATAATAACAAGGCACACAAAGACAGAGCCTCACATCGGATTATTTGTTGACGGTGAATTTCCTCAATGTTATCATCACCTCAAATGAATGAAACACTGAAAATACATCCGTCTGACAATGTTGCAGTAGCTTTGTGTGATATTGAAAACGGTGCGGAGATACAGACCGGAAGCATCAGTATCACCACTCTGCAGAACATCCCTGCCGGTCACAAAGTAGCACTGTGCCGCATTTCAAAAGGAAAGGATATAATCAAATACGGCTATCCCATAGGCATGGCAACAGAAGACATACCGGCAGGAAGTCACGTTCACACTCATAATATCCGTACACTTCTTAA
>JAKSPF010000098.1 GCA_024405065.1 Sphaerochaetaceae bacterium
GTGCAAGCTTCTGGAAGACAAGCTCAGCTACATCCACAGGCTCCCCGTATGCTGAAAGTGGGAGAGAATAAATGTGTCTTTGTACCGGGACATGAAAACGAGTATCGTAGAATTACAGTTCGTGAGGCTGCAAGGATTCAAGGTTTCCCAGATTCCTTTAAGTTTGTTTATGACAATGTGAATACAGGGTACAAGATGATTGGTAATGCAGTACCGGTAGAGTTGTCAAGAGTTGTAGCTCTTTCAATTAAGGGGGTTTTGGAAACATTATGAGTAACAGAAGTGATATTCTCGGAAGAGGTTTTGAATTTATTTTCATTACCGAACTTAAAAAGTCGGTAGAAGCAACTCGTCCTGTTGAGATTAAAGATACTCCTGAATACGGAAATGTTCAGGAAAAATGGAATTTATGTACTCAAGAAGAACAAGAAAATCTTAAATATTCTGCTATCGCAGGCATTGAAGAACTTTACTCAATGGAACCGCTGATTCTGAATGACGGAAAGGACTTATTGGAGTTATCCATTCAGCCAGATAGTGCCGGAGAAAAAGGCGATGTCAGAGATGTTCTTCTTATAAGGAGAGGTATTTCTTGGGAAATCGGAGTCAGTTTAAAACATAACCACGAAGCTGTGAAACACTCAAGACTTTCACGAAGTTTGGATTTTGCAAACAGTTGGTTTCAGGAACCATGTACACCGCAGTTTTGGGAAGATGTTGCATCTGTTTTTGAATATACAGAAGAGCAACGGCAGTTGAATAAAACATGGAATGATCTGGGAAATGATAAAATAAAGAAAGTATACATGCCGCTTCTGAAAGCGTTTGTTGATGAAATAAACAGGCAGTATTCAGTCCATGGAACCGAGATTCCTAAAAAAATGGTAGAATATCTTTTAGGTAAATATGATTTCTATAAGGTTATCGGTAGGGATGCAACCGGTGAAACCTTGGTTGAAGTATTCAATATGAACGGAACACTTAACCAATTTAAGAAAACAAAACCAAGAGTAATCTTGCCTGTTGCTGTTTTACCAAGGAGAATAGTTCATATCGGAATTATCCCGAACTCAACAAATAAAGTTGAAATTATTCTTGATAAAGGTTGGGCTTTCACTTTTAGGATTCACAATGCTTCAACAAAGGTTGAGAACTCTGTGAAGTTTGATATTCAACTTGAAGGAAAGCCGGCAGCAGTTCAGGTTTTTCAACGCAGATGGATTAAGGAAGATTTGTAAAGATAAATTCTATTGTCCGTATCTTGCAAACAGCAGTACTTTACTGTTATATTTTCCACATAACTTGAAAATCCGTTGATGTATCCGGAATTCATCAAGACCGGATGCTGAGGATACTCTGGAGAATCCTGTTAAGTCAGGTGCCGAAGGGGCCAATGCGGCGTTGCCGTTAAAACTCTCAGGCAAAAGGACAGAGCAAACCTGTGATTTCCCGCGTGTTTGCGCCAGAGTTGTAAAGGAGGCAGACATGCAGGCTATTGAAAAATCACTTTATCCCATAGTATGTAATGTCAACAATTATTTAAGCAGCTACATTCTTGTGTTTCTGCTTGTCGGTATCGGTCTTTGGTATTCAATCAAAACAAAATTTGTTCAGATAAGATGTTTCAAAGAGGGATTTCACCGCTTTTTCCACATCTTCACAATTAACGGAGACAAAGAAAAATCAGGAATGAGTTCTTTTCAGGCTCTTGCAACAGCCATTGCTGCACAGGTAGGAACCGGTAACATTGTAGGAGCGTCCGGAGCAATTCTCACCGGAGGACCCGGAGCAATATTCTGGATGTGGATCATTGCGTTCTTCGGAATGGCAACAATCTATGCGGAAGCTACCCTTGCGATAAAAACAAGGGAAGTTGATGTAAACGGTCACATTCAGGGAGGTCCTGTTTACTACATCAAAAAGGCATTTCCCGGAAAAGGCGGTATCTTTCTTGCCGGTTTCTTTGCAGTTGCAATCATTTTAGCGGTAGGTTTCATGGGAATAATGGTTCAGGCAAATTCAATCGGTTCAACGGTGGAAAATGCCTTCGGAATTCCGTCTTGGGTATCCGGTGCCGTACTGGTAGTCTTGTGTGCCGTTGTGTTTCTGGGAAATGTACAACGGCTTGCGTCTGTTACTGAAAAGATAGTCCCTCTTATGGCATCAATATTCATACTCGGTACCTTTGTAGTGTTGATTTGCAGGATAAAGTACATTCCTGCAACATTCGGTATGATTTTCAAATATGCTTTTAGACCGCAGGCGATAATCGGCGGAGCTTTCGGAACTGCAATTAAAACTGCTGTGAGTCAGGGGGCAAAGAGAGGACTTTTTTCAAATGAGGCCGGTATGGGAACAACGCCTCACGCACATGCACAGGCAAACGTAAAAGACCCGCACGAACAGGGAGTTTGTGCAATGATGGGTGTGTTTGTTGATACTTTTGTTGTTCTCACCCTGAATGCTCTTGTAATTATTTCAACGCTTTACACAAAGGACGGAATTCTCAGTACCGGAATAATTCCTGCGTCAATCGGGAAATCCAACCTTGCGCAGGTGGCGTTCGGTACCGTGTTCGGTAATGGCTTCGGTGCAGCATTTGTTGCGGCATGTCTTTTCTTCTTTGCCTTTTCAACCATGCTCAGCTGGAATATGTTCGGAAAAATAAATGCAATCTACATGTTCGGCAGGAAGAACAAAACAGTCTGTACCGTAATCTATTCACTGATAGGACTTGTGTTTGTTTTTACCGGAACTCTTGTATCAAACGATTTTGTATGGGAAGTTCAGGATATGCTCAACAACCTTATGGTAATTCCCAACGTAGCGGCGTTGTTTGCTCTGACCGGAATGGTAGTGTCAAAGGGGAAAAAATAGCGAAAAACCGATAGTAAAAAGCCAATTGGCTCTTCACAAGAGATGAGCCAATTCAAAATTCCCTTCATAAATCCTGAATTTGCCTTTGCGGTTACTCTGTTTTTGAATTATACGGTTAAATCCGTATTGATAAGAAAAATTAATATGTTATACTAACAAGAACAGAAAAAGTGGCTTGAGCCACTGAAAATGCGGTGTAACCGTAAAATTTAGGAGAAAGGTTTATGAAAAAACTTTCTATTGTCCTCCTGATTCTTGTTGCAGTTGTGGGATTTGCATTTGCAGAAGGATCAAAAGAAGCAAAGGTTCTGAAACTTTCAGAAGTTCATGTAGACGGATATCCGACTACAATGGCTGACCTTGAGTTTGCACGTCTTGTTGAAGAGAAGACACAGGGCAGAGTCAAGATTGAAGTTTACTCAAACGGAACTCTCTACGGAGAGGAAACCGGTGCTATTGAAGCAATGCAGATAGGCGACTGTGCTTTTGCACGTGTTTCCGCATCACCTGTTGCCAACTATGTCCCGGCTCTTAACGCAATTCAGCTTCCTTACCTCTATGTGAGTGCAGATCACATGTGGAAAGTTCTGAACAGTGAAGTTGGTCAGGGAATGCTTGATGCTGTTGAAGCAAGCGGTTCAGGACTTATCGGACTGTGCTGGTATGACAGCGGTTCAAGAAACTTCTACACAACAACATCCGTAAAGTCACCTGCAGATCTCAAGGGTCTTAAGATCAGAATGCAGAACAACACAATGATGTGTCGTCTTGTTGAGCTTATGGGCGGAACACCTGTAACAGGTATCGGTCCTAATGAAATTTACGGCGCACTCACACAGGGTGTTATTGACGGTGCTGAAAACAACTGGCCCACATACTACTCAAAGGGTGACTATGAAGCTGCAAAGTTCTTCTGCCTTGACGCACACACAAGAGTTCCTGAGATTCTTCTCGGCTCGGCTGCTGCACTCAAGAAAGCAGGCATAACAGACAAAGATATTGCAATCATCAAAGAATGTGCAAAGAAGACACAGGAATATGAGATTGCACAGTGGAAAGCCATGGAAGATACAGCAGAAAAAGCTGTCAGAGCCAACGGCAACACCATTTACACACCCAGTGCTGCTGAAATGAAGCAGTTCCAGGATGCAATGGCTCCTATCTATGCTGAGTACGGCAAAGGATATGAGGATATCATTGCTAAAATTCAGGCAATGGGAAAGTGATTTCTTAGGATATTAGGCGGCAGCGTTTGTTGCCGCTTATTTCTTTTTACTCATTTATGAGAATCCTTCAAAACTCCTTTTATAAAATTCAGTTTTGAAAGTTTCTCCTACAGGAAAGAGAAATGAGCGAAAAATTCAACGAGTGGCTCAGAACAAACAGGTTGGTAAAGGAAGAAAAGGGGTTCAAGGGAACTCTGATTTTGGTTGACCACTGGGCTCATAAAGTAGTTCTTACGCTGGCAGAGATTGCAGAAGTTCTCATGCTGGCAATTTTGTTTGTAACGGTTCTGATGCGTTACGTTTTCAATACGGGAATAGGCTGGGCAGAAGAAGTACCCAGACTTCTTGTTATTCTGTTTTCCTTTATTGCGTGTGCAATAGGTGTCAGAGATCACATGCACATCTCCGTAACTGTAATTTATTCAAGATTGAAAAGTGAAAAAATCAAAAGGGCAATGGACGTCTTTTCTGAAATCTGTACTCTTGTATGCGGTTTGGTTCTTCTGATTTACGGTTACAGATATATGCATCGTCTGATGGGCGTTACCGGCACACTGCCCATGACAGGGTGGCCTACATGGATTCAGTACCTTCCTGCACCTCTTGCAGGATTTCTGATGACTTTTGATTCAATACTTTTCCTGACCGGAGTACTTGATCCGGACGATCTTCTTTATTCTGAAAAAGAGATTGATTACGTTGAGCTTGTAAGGAAAAGAGATTCAAAGGAGGGTAAATAATGGCTACAAGTGCACTTGCTACTTTAGTTCTTATTTTAGGTTTCTTCATTCTGCTTTTCATAAAGGTACCTGTGACTTTTGCTTTGCTTATAAGCACTTGTGCTTCTGCGCTGATTGAAGGAACAAACCTCACAACTCTTGTGAGGATGATGATTGACGGTGTGAATAACATCTCTCTGCTCTCAATTCCGTTCTTTATCCTGATGGGTGAAATAATGAGTGTAGGTGAGATTTCAGATAAGATTGTTGACCTTGCAAATCTGATTGTCGGAAGGTTTAAAGGCGGTCTTGCATACGTGAACTGTATTGATTCAATGTTCTTCGGAGGAGTTTCCGGTTCGGCAGTTGCCGATGTGAGTTCTCTGGGTTCAATAGTGATTCCTCTTCAGGTGAAGCAGGGCTATTCTTCTGAATTTGCCGTAGGACTTACCGTTGCAAC
>JAKSPF010000099.1 GCA_024405065.1 Sphaerochaetaceae bacterium
GCTTCCATTTTCTTTCCGTTTTCAATACTGTCCGGATCAAGAGAAACAATATTTATATTATCCGCCGTCACAAATGAGTTTTCCGTTTTTTCCTCATAACCCACAACAACACGGTTCAACACGGGGTCAAGGTCAATCACATACAGCGGATACGGTGCCGAAATTCCAAGCCCTTTTCTCTGACCTACAGTGTAGTTCCACATTCCGTTGTGATGCCCCAACACTCTGCCGTCAGTATCAACTATTTCACCTTCTTGCGGCTGAACATCAAGCAACTCCGTGTAATGTCCCCCGTAAAAATCCTGACTTTCCTTTTGTTCAGAAGGGTGAAGCCCGAGTTCTGCATCCGTTTTACGTATTTCTTCCTTGGTAAAGTCACCCAGAGGAAACAGCGTCTGTGACAGCTGTTTCTGACTTAACCTGTACAGAAAGTAACTCTGGTCTTTTATCTCATCTTTTCCCTTGAGAAGAGCAAACCTTCCGTTTTTCCTTTCAATTCTTGCATAGTGTCCGGTTGCAAAATAATCAAATTCAAGTCCGGTTTTTCTCGCCAAATCAACCATTGCACCGAATTTTATCATCTGGTTACACATAACACACGGATTAGGCGTTCTTCCGTTCAGGTATTCACTTTTAAAGTTTTCCAGTACGGTCCTTTCAAACAAATCCGAAACATCAACAATGCGGTGAGGTATTCCCAAAGCGGAGCATATCTGAACGGCTTTTTCAATATTCAGTTCACTGCTTGCGGAGAAACACGAATTTTTTTCAGAATTTCCGGAGTGCTTACTGTCCGGTTTCCTTATTCTCATGGTAATTCCGCTCACATCATAGCCCTGTTGCCTGAGAATATATGCAGCCACAGACGAATCTATTCCGCCGCTCATACCTACAAGAACTCTTTTACCGCCCATGTCTTACAGTGTTGCAAGAGAAATCTCTTTATTCAGTATCTGTCGGAATCATCGGATGACTCATCATCGTAGTAGAAACCGTCACTGAGGATGTCTTCGTCTTCTTCGTCATCCTCATCATTGAATCCGTCATCATCAAAATCATCCATATCGGGAGCATCATACGGATCAAGGAAATCCTCATCTTCAAAGTCTTCTTCCCCATCCTCATCATCTTCATCTTCAATTACATCATCAAAGATACTTTTGTAATCGTCATCATCGTCATCGTAGCGTTTTGACATTCAGAACCTCCCGATAGGGAATAGGATAATTACTGCAACAACTATGTGTCAACATTTCTGCGCGGAAATACATCTGCATAACATCAGACTTTATCAAGATTCAAGAGTCCTTCGTCATATTCAGCAAGCTGGTTTGCAAGACTCATAGGATCATCAAAGTGAGCTTCCTTGTGTTTGTTGAACACGGAGTAAAGCAGAGGGGTAAGGAACAAGGTCATGAATGCACCTGTGAACATACCTCCCACAAAAGTAAGAGCAATGGGTTGCATCATATCGGCACCTTCACCGGGGAAAAACGCCATGGGAAACATTCCCAAAATCGTTGTCAGAGTTGTCATGAGGATGGGTCTGAGTCTTCTTACCGCAACCTCAATACAGCTCTGATTTATCGGTTTCTTTTTTGATACTTCGTAGTTTATGGCATCAACAAGAACAATACCGTTGTTGACGACAACACCTATCAGAGCAACAATTCCCACTATTGAGAAAAGGGAAAAGTCCTGGTTCGCCAGAACATGAATAAGAGAAACTCCTATCAGAAGCATCGGAATTGTGGCAAAAATGATAAACGGGTCTATAAGAGATTCAAATTGTGCAGCCATTACAGCATAAACAAGGACGAGCGCAATAAGAATTATAGCAATCAGCGTGGGAAGATACTCGGCAAATTGCTGCATTTCACCGTGTTGCTCAATACTCACGCCTTCCGGCAGAATCAGATGTTTATCCAAAGCATCATTCACCTTGTTCTGAACAACACTTGCAGAAACACCCTCTCTTACAGAGGCGGTAACACGGTTCACCCTCAGTTTATTCACCCTCTGGATTGAACGTGCCGCAACATCACGCTCAAAAGTCACAAAACTGTCAAGTCTTACATTACCCTTTCCGGTACTGACCGGCAATGAGCCCACATCCTCGGGACTTGTGAAAAGATTTTCATCAAACTGCCCATAAAGCTAGTAAGTGGTAGTACTGCTGAAGGTATTGAGTGTTGTTGCTTTTATACCCGAAATTGCATTCTGCACGGCAGAAAGTACTGAGGAACTGGATATTCCCAAATCTGCAGCCTTCTCATAGTCAATTACCATTCTGTACTTGGGTGCACCGTTTGTAAGGTCAGTTGATATGTTTGTAGCTTCCGGCACGTAACTTGCAATGATTGCAGTGATTTCATCGGAAGCCTGCTTTGCACTGTCACTGTCAGGACTGTGAATTTCCACACGTATTCCGCTTGTGCCTCCGAAGCCTCTGCCGTTGCTGAAATTCCACACGGCACGTGCATTTGCCGCAGTGAGAGGTCTTATCATCTCTTTCAGCTGTGAAGCACTGTATTTCTGGTCCGTGATTTCAGGAAGATTCACCTCAAGAGTTGCAGAACTTGAACCTGTACGCAGAGAAACACTTTTCCAGGAACCTTCAGGCAAGGTTGACTCAATCTCCCTTTCAAGCCTGAATGCTTCTTCAAGATACGCATCCCTCACCGTACCGGAAGGCATTGTAAGGGAAAGGGTAATTGAATCATCCGTACTTGATTGCGGAGTGAGGCTCATACCGACTTTTGTGAAGAACGTCAGACTGAATACAAACAGGAGCACAACAAACATGAAAAACAGCAGTTTATGTCTGAGGACATAACCTACACATTTCCCGTAACCGGCACTCATTCTGCGGTCAAAACGGGTAAGCACCTCGTCAACACGGCGCATCCACGCATATTTAAGAGGTTTCTGGACACGTGAATCAACTTTGAAAATACTGCCGAACAGAGCAGGAACAAGAATCACCGCAACAAACAGGGAAGAACACAGAGATACGCATATTGTGATTATCAGATCCGTGAACATTATACCTATCTGTCCCAAATCAGTACGGTATATCAGAATAGGGAAAAACACACATATTGTAGTAAGAGTTGACGCAAGAATTGCATTGAACATCCTCTTGCTTCCCAGTATTGCCGCAACGGCGGGTTTGAAACCTTTTTCCCTGTAGTTATAGGAATTTTCAAGAATACATATTGAAGCATCAACTATCATTCCTATTCCTAAAATAAGACCGCTCATGCTCATACTGTTTACCGATATTCCGGCAATGGACATCACCATCAGAGTGATGAGAATTGAAACAGGCATTGAAAGTGCAATTATGAAGGTGGTTTTAAGACCGCGCAGAAAAATAAAGATTATGAATGCTGCAAGGATAACACCCTCTATTGCATTTTTGTAAACCTCATTCATTGTTGTACTTATCATTTCCGTACGGTCACGGTTAAGAATGAGTTTTACTCCCTGCGGAAGTTCTGCATTTATTTCAGGAAGTCTTTCAATCACTTCTTTTGCTACATTTGAAGCGTTTGAATCTGAAGTATTTGAAACGCTGAGCATCACAACAGGTTCACCGTCTATGAAACTCATTGATGAAGATTCCGACACGTCTGTTGTAACATCCGCAACATCTCCGACCCTTATGTTTATACCGTTTACACTCTTCACAACGGTATCTCTTACCTGATCAAGATCTGTGTACCTTGTATCAAGTGTAATCTGGTAATTCATTCCGTTTTGTTTTATTGTACCGCCCGTTCCCTGAGTGTTGTACGCTTTAAGTGCCGATGACAGATTTGCAAGTGAAAGATTCACGGAAGCAAGACGTACAGGGTCAGCCTTCACAACATATTTTGTAGAATCACTGCCCCCTACCGACACCTCAGCAACACCTTCAACCCTCATGATGAGGTTTGCCGCCGAATCCTCCGCTATGGTTCTGAGGTCATCACGGCTGTACGGTCCCGTTATTATGAGGTCAAGAATTCTTGTTGAACCTGAACTCTGGTCAAACCTCATCATAGTAGGTGTTTCAGCCCAGTCAGGCAAACTGCGTGACACTCTGCTCAAAAGGTTCTTCACCGTCTTTGCCGCTTCATCAAGATCCGTTTTGTATGAAAATTCCAGCATCGCATAACATCTTCCGGCAGACGATGTTGTAGTGATGTTTTCAAGTCCCTCCACTGAACCGAGCCTGTTTTCCAGAACTTTTGCAACTTCCATTTCAATTTCCTCGGGACCGGCATCATTACAGGTAACCGAAACAGAAAGCACCGGATAAGCAACAGAAGGATACAGTGCGATGTCAAGTTTAGGAAGATATATACACGCAACAGCACAAATCAGAACAAAAATCATTGTGACAAGTACGGGTCTTCTTACTGAAAGTTCTGAAAGTGTCATATCTCAGGCCTCTCAGTTTATAACATTCACGGTACTTCCGTCGGTCACCGTACCGATGGTAACAACAGTATCACCGGCTTTCAGTCCTGACGTAACAACTGTTTCAAAATCATTTGAACTTCCGGTTGTAACAACTGTTCTCACCGCTTTGTTGCCGTCAAGCGTATAAACCGTAGTATCACCCAGATAAGTTGAGAGTGCTGCGGTAGGCACAGTGAAAACACCGTCAAGCTTCTCCGTAACCAATTTTGCTTTCACAAACATTCCCGCTTTAAGTTTTTCATCCGGTTGATCAATATTGAACTCGGAAATCACAGTTCTGGTATCGGTTGAAACGGTGTCGGCAATGTAAAACACCTCAGCAGGATACGATATTTCAGGCCATGCGGCAGTTGTAAACACCGCTTCCGTACCTTTTTTTTTTTTTTTAAGATATTTTTCCGGCATGTAAAGTCCGAGAATAAGTTCAAGCGGGTCGCCGAGTTCTGCAACAGCAGTGGAACTTGAAACCTTCTGTCCGAGGTACGCGTTAAGTGTAAGTATTGTTCCTCCGACCGTAGCACTGACATCCCTTATTTTGTATGACGAACCCGGAACCGAAGGGTCAACCCGCAAAAGCACCTCGCCTTCTTTCACGGTATCACCTTTAGAAACAAGCACCTCAACCACTTTTCCGGAAACATCGGGAAAAATACTCACTGCAGACGTTCTTGAAACAAGTTCTCCGGTCATATTTGCGGTTCTGATGAATGTCTGAGGTTCAATCTTCTTCACCTCAACATTTATCACGTT